>VGWZ01000006.1 GCA_016873595.1 Nitrospira sp. | reverse complement strand
AAGATAGTATTACGGATTTCGGTCTTTACGCAGAGAATAAAATCAAAACTTATATACTTATTTCACCGTATAAAACAATACGTTCCACGTGATTTTGATAATTGCAATGCATTTGGATGACGCAGAAAAATATTTATAGGAGGTGGACTAAAAACAGTATAAATATTAGCGTTGAATAGAATAATTCTTTAAAAACCTTGAGAGGCTTAGCTCTACAAGTATGTCTACTTAAACTGCATTTTTTGGGTTAACAGCTATTTTGTGAAGCCCTGATTTATATCAGAAATGGTGAGCACAAACCATATATGTCTTAGAAAAGTCTCCCAAAAGACAGAGGGAATTTTCCTCTTCAATAATCTATTGCACTCCCACCGCTCATGACATCAACGAATTTCCTGTACCATGTGTCATCTATAAAGAGATAGGTATCCTCTGCCACAATCTCCTTAGGGGGGATAGAGGTCTCTTTACCTAGTATTGTCAGCTTTGACACCTCATACTTCACCTTGAGCTTTACGATGGCCACATTGCCTTCTATCTTCACATCCTCGATACTGAAGCTATGATAAACCATAGGCCCTCTGTGGGATGAATAATAATTAAAGGGTATCCTCGCCCTATAAAATGGGTCATGAATCCCATAGGTGGTCTTTAAGTCCTTGTTAATCATCCCTTTCCAATATGCATTAACCCTTTCCCTCAGCAGAGCCTCCTTCTTTTTAAGGCTTATGCCCCTTTCTTTCTTAGATGCCATTTTTATTGCATCGTCCCATCTCAGCTTTTCCATAAACAGATCAGCAACCTTTTTCTCATCATCCCTGAATTGATGATATGCAACATATAAAGCTCCCCTTGAAAAGCTTACCATCGGCCTTAAGGCATAATGTTTACCGCTTGATACAGGCACATCCCTCTCCATCCATGTTTTCCCCCTGTCAGTGGATAGCTTCATTCTTATGCCTGAACGTATATCCCTTGAATCTTCCCATACCACCGCCACCCTGTCACCATCAACGCTCAGCCTCGGAAGCCATGACCTCGTATTGTCAAACTCCTTTTTATCTATTCTCCTGACATCCCAGTTCTTGCCGTCATCCTCACTGATTGCAGCATAAATCCTCTGTTTGAACTTTCCTCTCTCCTCGCCGCTGAAGACTATCAGAACCCTTCCATCTTCCCATGCATAGTAGTCCATCCTCGCCACATCGAGGCCCTCTGCCCCTTTTATAGAGAATGCCTCCCATCCTTCATCTCCTTTCACAACACCTTCAAGAACGAATTTATCCTCTCGCGTAGTCTTATAAATAGCAGCAGGGTTGACCCTTACATAAAGGGTCTCCATGAAAGAGACCTCCGCGGTCTCTTCCAATATATTGTATTCCTTTGGCTTCATAGAAGGTGCCTCGAATGACTTCACGCCAACATGTTTCTTACCATCCACAACACCTGAAAAAAACATATAAAGCGTGTCATCCACTATAACAGGCTTTGGATTATAGAGGAATTCAAGGCCATCAATGCTTAGGGGGATTCTCTTAAAGGTCTCTCCTCCATCTATAGAAAGGTTGACATAGACTTCTATCTCTTTGCCTGATAATGCCTCGATAATGTAAAGCCTTCTCCTGCTTTCCCCGTAGAGCCTCACCTGCATGACCGTTGTATTGGCTGATAGTTCAATAGCCCTTTTTGTGGTCTTTCCGTTATCATGGGATGCGGTAAATAATACTTTATTACCACCCTGACCTTTCTCAATCCATGTAATAAATATAAAATTACCTATAACCTTGAGGTCAGGACTAAATATTGTAGCGGCTGCTTCTTTGCTGCTTCTTATCTTAAGGATATTATCAATGCTCCTTATGTAGAGGTCTCCATCTTGAATATAGCACGCCCATTCAGAGGAAAGGATCGGCTCGAGGATGATATCAACAGGCCCTGTCTTTACCTGTTCTTTTCCCCAGGACACTCCAGAAAGGAAGAAGACTATAAATATCCATATTATCGCTACGCTCTTCATCAGGATTTGTCTGCACCTAAAAATTAACAGGCGGGACAGTGTCCCGCCCCATGAGAATCCATTGTTGTCTGATATTCAATCTGCAGGATTCAGTTGATATGCATTATTATTAGTTCCCCCATAAGTCGGGTTGTTCACAACATATTCCAATTTATAAATGTAAGCCGAGTGGCCACTGCTAATCCCGATCCTCCCCCATCCGCCAGTACTCCAGAGGTTCGAGTAAGCCGTAGCATCAAGTAGATCAACCAGATTAACTCCTGCAGTGCATCTCACCACTTGTGTTACATTGAAAGCATATGTGTCCCACGCTCTGCCGTAGATACCGCCTACGACTGGAGAGGCCTGGTATAACTTGATTGTAGAAGTCCAGGTAGGCAAAAGATTCATCCCCCAGTCCACTGGTGTCACAAAGAACCGCGTGGTCCATTCATTCAGAGGGAAAAAGGAGAATCTAAAAGTCGACCCTGAAGGTATAGCGCCAGCCATGCCCCAAAAATCGTAATCCTCCCTGGATTCATTATTTACAGCCCTATACCCCCACGCTGCTCCTGCAAAGATATCCATAACAATTGCCTCTCCCCTCAGTGAAGCGATAGACCCGACATTTACCCGGTTCCCGGCAGCGTCGGAGTTTGTTACCAGCAGGTATCCCCTGTAAGCACCACTTACCGGTAAATCGAAAGGACCGCCATAGTTATCAGCGTCATTAAAGAGGGCCCATCCGCCATTAAATGAGCCTGAGGCATCAAAGCTCACCACATCAGGAGACCAGGTAGGACGAACACGGCTATAAATTGAGCATTCTCCCGAATAGTTGGGCAGACCGCCGACAAAGGCAGGCTTGTAGAAGTAAGTGTATTTAAGATATCCTGATGTAGGGCCCTGATTGGTCACCGAGACGATCGTGGTCACATAAGGATAGTTGACGGCTATGACAGGAAACAGGACTGTATCCGCCTTTGCTACTGGAATGGTTCCAAGGGTCAATACAAAACAAATAATAGCTACTAATATAACTGCCTTCCCTTTCATCTCACGCCCCCCTATAATTATAAATGTTTCTACTTTTTAATGTGTTTCATATCAACACATATTTTAGAATAAAATTTAGCACACGTCACACAGGATGTCAAATAAAAACTTTATTACTGTTACGGAATAATCATTTATGGACTAAATGAAACCTAAGGGGAACAGCTCAAACAATAGCCATTGTTAATTGTTCCTCCATACGCTGAGTTGTTCAAAACATACTCAAGTTTGTAAATTACCACCGGATTAGTTAATCCGAGATTGTAAAAATATGCCCACCCTCCTATATTTTCCACTGCTGCCCGAGCTGTGGAATCCATAAAATCAACTAAATCAAAAGCCGCCACACACGTCAAATCTTTTGCAAAGGTATCACCCATTGCATAGCCTCCTCCACGACCGTATACTCCACCTAATGGAGCAGCAGGCGAGATAATTTTACTCACAACATTAACGCGCCCTGTTAGATTTTCTGTGTCCATACCATTTCCTATCGGTGTTACAAAAAATCTTGTAACCCACTCATTAGGAGGGAAAAAGATAAACGTGCGTGACTCACCGGGTGTTGAAGGATAACAATAAGGTGGTTCGCCATAAATAGGATTTGGAATGCAGGCCTCTTCTATAGTATACAGAGCGCTTCCCGTACCTGTATCAGTAAAAGTGTAGTCCTCCCTCTCTCTATCATTTATAGCTCTGTAGCCCCATGCACCACCAGTAACTACATCAATGATAACAGCCTCACCATAAAGACCTTCGCTACCCACACTAACCCTTTCCCCTAAATTATTGGAATGTGTTACCAGGAGATATCCACGTTTTACTCCGGTGTCTTTGAGATGAAAGGTGTCTCCATACATATAGCTATTTGTATCATTAAACAGAGCATTCCCTTCATTGAATCTTCCCGCAACATCAAAACTTATAAGATCATTTTCAGAAGTAGGACGTTTGAAACTTGTTACGTCACAATTTGCAACAGGCTGGTTAGCATCCTTGTGCCTGTATATGTACTTCAGGTATGATGCTGATAATGTTTTATTTACTACTGAAATTAAAGTTGTGACTGTATCGCTCTTCACAATATAGGGAAACAGAATAGTATCAGCTTTTGTAGTCTTAGAAAATAACAAACCGCTCATAAAACAAACGAACACAATCAAAAATACAGCTTTATATTTCATTTCTTATCTCTCTCCATAAAATGAATCCATAAACCACTGAAAAGCAGATATCATTTAATATGTTTTTTTATTGCAATAATATATCATGTTTAATTTATTATCAAGTGAATAACCATGCCATTTTTAATTTAGCCATGTTAAAATCACACTGAAATGATAAGAGCAGCCATACTCAATGCCTTTAATCCTGAATTATATAAAGGAGGAATAGAAACTTTTATTTTAAACCTCAAAGCACTTTTAGAAGAGCATAATATAAGCGTCTACATTCATTCAATTTCTCCTGAGCCCAATTTACCTATAAGACCTTTCCCTCTTGAATCCTTTAACAAAATAGTCCCTGCATTTCTGTTAAACTGTTTTATGATGGGGAGAGCCTTCTCAAGAATCGAGAAAGATTACGACTTTGTTATAACGAATAACTTTTATGGTTTAGGTTATTTTTCACCACGGATAAAAAGTTTTGCCATTTACCATAGCACCCATGCAGGATATGCCGATGCCTTAAAAGACTGGGTATCAAAAAAAGATTACAGAAATCTAAAGTATTTCTACGGTCATTTAGGCGACAGGTTAAGTGGCAGGGGAAAAATAAAAATAGCTGTGAGTCAAAGTGTGAAAGACGAACTGGAAAAACATTATAAATTCAAAAATGTAACTGTAATCAATCATGGCATTGATACAACTTTTTTCAAAAAGATAGAAGAAACAACCCCTTTGAGAAAAAAATGGGATATCCATGCTGATGCCTTTGTAGGAATATTTGCGGGTAGATGGGAAATCGGCAAAGGTATTGACATAATAGAAGAGGTAATCAAACTTTATCCCGATATCATCTGGCTTCTTGCTATAGGCCTTTCTGAATGTCCTTTGAAAGGCAATAATATCAGGGTTATAAAAGATGCGGACAGGGAAACTCTCAGAGAACTTTATTCTATATCTGACTTTATGCTCCTGCCCAGCTACTATGAAGGATTTGGACTGGTAATAATCGAGGCTATGGCCTGTAAATTACCAGTGATATGCACAGAGGTTGGTGTGGCAAAAGACTTATTTCGGTTCGATGCCTTAAGAAGATTGATTCTTCCTAACTGTGGTAAGCTGGAGCTAATCAAAAAAATCAATGACCGTATCTCTTTTTTGAAAAGAGATGAGATCGGGAAAAAAGAAATAATAAACAGAGGGAGGACAATTATTGAAAGAGATTATAATATAGATATATGGAAAAAAAGGATGAGCATTGTATTAGGTCTTTCAAACTATTGACTCCTGTAATATTAATGTCCTATGCTTGCTTTGTCTGTCATTCCGCACTTGCCTGCCCTCGACTGGATCGGGGGATGCGGAATCCAGTGTTTCCTGTGAAAACAGGAACCCAGTTCCTTATAGTTCCCTGCTCCTCGCTTTCGTGGGGACAAGTTTACCCCTGCGGAAGCAGGGGCAGGGACGGCGTCTGGATTGCCCGATCAAGTCGGGCAATGACGAAATAGGACATTACTTATGTCTCTTTCAAACTAATTACTCATTACTGGTACCGGGTTTTACTGCAAAAAAGAAGTCCTCATATGCCCTCACCATCCTATCTACAGAAAAATCCAAAGACCTGCTGAAACCTTTCTCAGAAAGTTCTTTTCTGCGCCTTTCATCTTGCAAAAGCACATGTATGGCCTTTGCCAGTGCTTCTATGTCATTCACAGGAACGAGGATTCCATTCTCTCCATTTTTTATTATCTCTCCGGGACCATAAGGGCAATCTGTAGCTATAACAGGTACTCCACAGGCCATTGCCTCAATTATGCTATTGCCGAAGCCTTCCACAAGGCATGTATGAACAAAGACATCTGATCTCCTGATAAATTTATAGGGATTTTCTTGAAAACCCACAAAGGTGGTATCATTCTTTATACCGAGTCCTGATGCGAGTGCCTGCAACCTATCCCTCTCAGGCCCATCGCCTATGACCAGGAGCTTAACCTTCTCTGTCTTTCTTAACTCAGAAAAGGCATTTAGCAGGAAAGGGATGTTCTTTTCGCTGGACAATCTGCCAGAGGTGGAGATAACAAATGTGCCATCTGGAATGTCCATATTAATAGATTCCTTACCTTTCTCACTTATCTCATCAATTATTATGCTGTTATTGATGACTCTGATATTTTCCCTTTTAGCTCCAAAGTTCTTTATACAGTCTTCCCCTGTTCCTGCAGAAGGCACAACAATACCGTCAGAATATCTGCAAAAGAAAAGGAATAGCATCCTCAAAAAAAATCGCTCGGATTTTTTTGTGAAACATGTATTTAAGTAATCTGTTGAGGGGCCTCTCGGACTTGATATGACCTTAACATTTGGCCTGAAAAACTTTTTGGCCAAAGCTAAAATTGTCGAGGAGTAGTGCATCATCCCGAGTGCTATATCAGGTTTCTCCTTTAACAATAACCTGCCTGTAATTCTAATGTCCTTCCAGAGACTTTTAATCCCATCAAACCAGATACCCATTCCAATATCTTCTACATATATAATCTTTTCTACAACATCAGAATAAAGGCGGAGTGCGATCTTCCTTGAAGCAACAAGGGTGACCTTAAATCTATCTTTATTAAGTCTTGAAAAAAGATTTGCTGTTGTCCTCTCTGCTCCGCCAAAGGTAAAGGTGGGGTGGAGAAACAAAATTCTTAAAGGTTGTAGGTTAGCCATTTTATCAATCTGCTCGCTTTCCAGTATTTATCCATCACAAAAAAGGCTTCATAGAATTTTTCTTCTTCTGTCGCTCCTGTGAGAAAGGCCCTGTAGGCATTTAATCCTTTGATACTTCTCACGAAGTGAGAAGGGTTACCAAGTAGAGAGGAGACGTACAACAATATTGCCTTCTCTTTCAAAGGCATCACCTGTGTTATGTCTATGAGCATATTGAATCGTATGGGCATATATATCTCGTAAAAGGCTATTTTTATACCCTTTTTAAGGACTTTCAAAGCAATCCGGGATGCCACAAGATGGTCTGGATGAAAATCAACAGGTGATGGGGCATAAACCAGATCAGGTTGATATTCATTGATAATAGAAAAAGTCTCTGCAGATACCCTGTTGATATTCTTTTCAAGCTGCATATCAGGCATGTTTAAAAAATAAATATTATCTATCCCCAGTACCTCGCCGGCCCCGAGGGCCTCTTTTTTTCTTATCTCCTTTATATCCTCCTTGCCCTGGTAAAAAATCTTTGATCCATCAGCCATAACAAATGACCTTACCTCAGCTCCTGCTGCCTTATGCAACGCTATCGTGCCTCCGCATCCGAGGGTTTCGTCATCAGGGTGAGCAGCCAGTACCAGCACCCTCTTTGCAACAGGAAGTTCCCTGCTAAAACTAAATGCCTCATCATAAACAGAAATTTTCTTCCCTGACATCCCGAATAGCCTTTTCAATTGGTTCTTCAGGCTTTTGTGTGGGTGTCCCCATTTATTTCCCCTCCCTTGATGGGAGGGGTTAGGGGAGGGTGATTTAAACAATTTTCTCTTATCACTTCTAATATTCCTTTTGAGTTCTGCAAAACTTCATTATTCCAGAATCTTAGCACCTTAAATCCTTCTCTATTTAACCATCTATCTCTCTCTTTATCTATTCTTTCCTCTGCATGCTGTCCACCATCAACTTCTATTACTATCTGTTTCTCAAAACAGACAAAATCTACAATATAGTTGCCAAGTGGCTGTTGTCTTCTGAATTTGAGCCCTTCTAATTGTTTTGACCTCAAATGCTTCCATAATAATTTCTATGCATCGGTAAACCTTTTTCTAAGATTTTTAGCAATAGTGATAAAATTATTAGTCAATCCTTATTCACCCCCACCCTAACCCTCCCCCATCAAGGGGGAGAGGAAGTTTATTGACTCTGAGTTAATGCCAATCTGAATTGTTTATCATTCCACTCAATTCCCTGAAGAACCTTTTAATTTCAGTGCAGGTTCATTATATGGTATCTGTTATGTATTATGCGTGATAGCATGAAACGCATAACGCTTAAAGCACGTCCGCAAACCCTTTTTTTAACTTTCTGAAGAGAAGGGTTCCAGAAAGTAATACTACTGCAGAAATAACAAAAAGGAAAAACATACCTTTTATTTCTGGGTACCTTCCGTAGAGAATTACATCATGGTATCCCTCTACAAGCGGGGTAAAAGGGTTTAGCCCGACCACAGTCTTTAAACCATCCGGGACCGATGCCATGGGATATATGATAGTGGTCAGATAAAAAAGCACCTGAAAGACTACTCCTAACACCTGTAGAATATCCCTTATATAGACAGATAGGGCAGACAGGAGGAATGAAAGTCCTACGGTTAACATTATCTGGAAAAAAATCAGTACCCCAAGAATAGGTATCTGGAAGGGAGCTATCCCACCTTTGTAAACGAAAAAAACTATCAGAAATATAAGGAATCCTGTTCCATGATGGATAAAAGAGCTGAGAACCGCAGAAACGGGGAAGAGTTCAAGAGGATAGAACACCTTTTTTATGATAAACCCCTTATCAACTATTGAGGAGGCACCCCTTACCACTCCCTCCTGAAGAGCAAGCCACGGCAGAAGTCCTGAAAGAAGGAATGGCAGATATGGTATCTCACCTGTTCCGACTGATATCCTGACTTTAATGATTTGAGAAAACACCAGCCAGAATACAAGCATAAAGAGCAAGGGTTGTATGAATGTCCAGAATACCCCGATGGTGGAGCCAGCATAACGCTCCTTAATATCCCGTGCCAACAGCGGGGGCAACAACCTGTATGTTTTTTTTATTCTTGCAATCCACGCATTCATTTTATTTGTTACCGGTTATGCGTATGAGTTCATCACTCATCACGCATAGCGATTCACGCTTTTACAGAAAATCCGTGTCTCCCATGGTGTAGTATAAATTCTGCCTGATCTCCTCTGGCTCAGCGACCTTGAACCTGATAAAATTTGGCATCCATGTCCTTATATCAAATGGTTCAAACCCTGTTGACAACAACCTTACTTTGTATCTATCCGGAAGCCATATTTTCAACTGTTTTTTACCCATGGCACATCCAAGATTTATCAGCTTTCTAAGTAAGATTTCCAAAAAACTATCCTCAAAGACCAAATCCAATATAAGAAGATCTTCTCCCTCTTCTCTCAAAACTACCCATGCCAAAAGTCGTTTAGAAAATAGACCCTTGAGTCCATAAATCATGTGTCTATAGAAAGGATTCGTACTATATCTCCACTCAATAAATTCACTATCCCTGACCATTGTCCAGCCGAGCTTCGTCTTCACTCTGTACCAGAGATCGTCAATCCTTTTATCATCCCATTGAAGCGGTTTGAGGGAATAGAACCGTTCAACAATACTTCTTCGTCCCCCTCTTTCAAATCCCCCCATCCCCCCTTTGCTAAAGGGGGGTGAGGGGGGATTATGATAACGGTACTCAGGGACATCCAAGCACTCCTCTATATGTCCAACCTTCCTGCCCCAGTTATAATATACATCTCCAGGGAACGCATAAAAAAAAGTCCCGAATGTGTCATAAAGCAGGTTGGAAATTTTGTAGAAGACGCCTTCTTTCTGAGTAATCCCCAGTTCTTTTGCCCTGTACCCTTCTTTCACCATCGCATCAACACACTGGCATCCAATGATATGCCTTCCCTTGAAGATCATCCTCACAGGTATACCTCCATAATGGGCAATGAGTTCATCATTTTCATTGAATGCAACGACAGACCATACCCTCAGATTTCCCTGTCCGAGATATTTCCACTTCCATTGTTCTACGGTCAAGTCTTTACCATATACCTCTTTAAAGAGTTTAACAATCTGATGCTCATCGCCCTTTTCGTAAAGCCTGATGTTGTAATTCATAAATGTGCTTCCTCATCGCAAGGGGGTAACTTCTCTCCCTCGATGGGCGACATCCACCCTCTATCTCCCCTCCCTTGACGGGAGGGGATTAATTGGTCTTTTTCTGAGGGCTTTCCCTAACTTATTCATTTTGTGCAAATTTATCACCCCCACCTTCACCCTCCCCCGTCAAGGGGGAGGAATACTATGGAAAATACCTGTTCTATGTCTCCCTTTCCTTATCCCCAATCCGCCACTCATTCTCCAGGTAGCAAATGCCCATATCAGCCCCTTGTTTCTGGACATTAAAATACGGCGTTGAGCGTTCATGGTAGAGTATAAGTCCGGTTTCATCAAAAACCCTCACATGTGCGTAGTAATTACCAGAGAGGAGTCTGATAGCTGGAAACTTTATGGTTATTATTTTCTGCCCCCTTAATACACCAACATTATTGAGGTGCGTGCCTGTAACATAAACTCCTCTACCGTCTGCCAATTTGATCGAAACAGTAAGATTATACGGCATGGCTTCTTTTATCGTATTTATCTTTATCAATAGGCATAGAGTGTCACCTGTCATCAAGTTGTCACCATTAAGAAGTTGAATATCTTCTATAATAACAGGCAGTGTCGAGGGAGTTTGTAATGTCTCCTGTTTTTCATCTTTCTTGAATTGGTAGCTTTCATATGCTGAAACGACTCGTTCAGCCTCCTCAAACATCTCGATCTTACCGTCCTTTAACCATATTACCCTGTCACATATCATCCTGATATGATAGGTATCATGCGAACAAAAGAGAATAGTCTTCCCCCTTTTTTTAATCCCTAACACTTTGTTCAGACTCTTCCTCTGGAAATGTATATCCCCGACAGCGAGAACCTCATCAAGTATGAGAATATCAGGCTCAAAGGATGATACAATGGAAAAGGCAAGTCTCATAAGCATGCCTGAAGAATATGTTTTTATTGGCTTATCAATAAATAAGCCAAGCTCAGAAAAATTTATTATCTCATCTATCTTACTCTTAATGAAACTTCTGCCAAAGCCGAGGACATCACCATAGAAAAATATGTTCTCTCTGCCTGTGAACTCAGGATGAAACCCTACACCGAGCTCGAGAATGGAGAGGACATTTCCGTTGACCTCCACCTGTCCGGATGTAGGTGTCAGAACCCCTGACAACACTTTAAGGAGCGTGCTCTTCCCTGCACCATTTTCCCCTATTATACCGAAGGTCTCCCCTCTGTTTACAAAAAAGCTAACGTCATCTATTGCATTGATGACGTCAAAAGGGATATTCCTAAAAAAAAAGCATTTCAATCTATCTGAAGGTTTATTATAAACCCGATAAGCCTTTGTGAGATTATTGACGCTTATTGAGACTTCCATTTTCTACCAATTAATACCTTGCTTTTTCAGAATTTTTTGTACCTCTTTATCGCCCAATCTGGCAGCTTTTCGAAAATCTCTCATTGCTTCTTCTTCTCTACCCATTCTATAATAGGCAGCCCCACGGTTGTAATAAGCAGGTGCGTCTTTAGGGTTCAATTCGATAGCTTTATTAAAATCCTTAATTGCGCTTTTAAGTTCACCTGATGCCCCATATGTTACACCACGATTATTGTATGCATCTATATATTGAGGATTCATCTCAATTGACCTGCTGAAATCCTCAAGGGCCTTTACATTTTCACCTATATTTCTGTAAGAAACTCCACGGTTAAAATAATGCTCATAATTTTTAGGTTCAAGGGAAATAGCTATGGTATAGTCTCTGACCGCTTCTCCGTACCTGCCCAAGGCATCATATGATGCTCCTCGATTTTTATATGCTGTACTATTTTGAGACTCAATATCTATAGCTCTGGAGCAGTCTTGAATCGCTTGCTGATAATATGACAGAAAGTTGTGTACTCTGCATCTATTCACAAGCGATTCGATATCCTTAGGGTTTAATACAATAGCCTTATCTAAATCTCTGAGAGCACTTTGATAATCGCCACGACCCAAATAAATACCAGCACGGTTGTTATAAACCGCTGTATAGTCGGGACGCAGATCAATTGCTCGCGAAAAATCTTTCATTGCTGTTTGATAATCACCAAGCGCTTTGTATACCAAACCCCTATTATTATATGCTTCGGGATAATTAGGATTTAATTTTATCGCCTTCTCTAAATCCTTTAATGCTTCCTTGTATTTGCCCAGAAGATCATAAACATTCGCTCGATTGAGATATGCTTGCAGGTAACCAGGGTTTAAATCGAGCGCTTTGTCTAAATCTCTCAATGATTCACTATACTTACCAAGAATTGCATAGGCATTGGCTCGACTGAAATAGGCATCAGCGTCATCAGGGAATCTCTCAATTACTGAATTCCATAATGTTACAGAATCCTTCCAGATCGATATCTGCTTTATTGTCATCGCTCCCATTACGCAAAAGAGTCCGATCAAAAGCAGAAACATAATTGCTCTATTTCTTATAATTGCATACCCGTTATTTTTAGTTTTTTCTATTAGAATTGCTACCCCGATTCCTATTAATAGAAAAAACCCTATGCTCGGGATATATGTATATCTGTCTGCTGCTGCCTGTCTCCCTATCTGAATGATTCCAAGCACAGGAAGTAATGTCACCACATAATATACCCATAAAGTCAAAAATAATTTCCATCCTCTCTTCCACGCCCAGATACAAAAAATGCTAATCATCACCAATAAAATTATCGGGATTAAATATTCGAGGGACAAGAATGAGATTTCCTTTGGATAAGGATAGTACGGTGAAAGATTAATCGGCAAAATCATTTTTCCGAGATAAAAGGATAATCCTTTTATAGCCACTACAATACGATTATATAGGGGATACATTTCGAGTGATTTAATTGCTCCTCCAGAGTGCTGAGCTATAATCGTCAGAACGACTGAGAGCAAACTAAAAATGAAAAATGGAATCTTTTCGATGAGTACCTTCTTCTGTAATGTAATGCCTTCGCTTAAATTAAACCGTTGAAAGGGGTAAATATCTGTAATAACAAGAATAACAGGAAGAGTCACTGCCATGGGTTTACTCATTAATGCAAGGATAAAAAAGAAAAGGCTTGAAATGTAGTAAAAGATTTTCCTGTTAGTTTCTTTTTGCACATATTTAACGTAAAAATAAAATGTCAGCAGGAAAAAAAAGGTGGACAAAACATCCTTTCTCTCTGCCACCCATGCCACTGACTCAACATGTACTGGATGTATCCCAAATAAAAGGGCAGTGACTCCACCAGCTATAATAGCCCTTGTAGAAAAACCCGTAGTGGTTTTATAAGGTGATGATCCATCTGACTTAAAATTGAGAATTAAGTCCACTATCAGTATACTCAAAAGAAAAGTATTAAGGCTGTGGAAAATTATGTTGCTTAGGTGATGTCCCATTGGATTTAATTTCCATAACGAGTAGTCAATCGCATGTGATAGCCAAGTTAAAGGATGCCAGTTTGATGCATGAAATCCGAATATCCACCCGAAAAAATGAGTGTCAAGGAAACGTATAGAGATGTTTTTATACACATAGTCTTCATCATCCCAGTTAACAAATCCGTTGTTGAGAGCTGGCAGATAGACAATCAAGGTCACTGCAGCAACCAAAAGGGCTAATGACCAAATCTTTCCATTTTTGAATGAACCTTCATTTATTTTTTGATCTTTTAAGATCTCTTGGGGCTTTATCTGGGACTTTCTCTTTTTCCTTCCCATTAATTCTCCAAATTGTTCTTTTTACTGTATATAACAAGAAAGTACATGGAACGTGGATGGTAAGAAATAGCTTCATTACCCCATTTATATATTGTTGTATTAGGAGATATTATATCAACGATACCACATATTCTATATCCTTGCCTTAAAAATCCCGGTATCCAGTTCATGAAGAGCAACTCCACCGAATGAGAGCTTATGTGCCATGATGAATGTATATTTACGAATACTATATATTTTGGATTGTTGGATTCAATCTCGTTAATCATCTCTTTTTGCATCTGTAATGCAAACTTGTGGGATTCCATTAAAGGATAGGTATAGAGATACCCTGTAGCTGCCCTCCTTTGCGAGTAAAAATAGATCTGTGGTTCTGATCCCAACACAGCCACTCTATCGTTTTTTTCTGTATATTTATTAATGTATTTTGCGACCTCAAGAGATTCGGGGAAAGGGTTTAGTCCATAGGTTAAACGGCATGCTTCCACTGGCGACAGTTCAAAGAGGAATTCCTTTTGAGTAAGGATAGGATATACGAGGGAGAGAACGATTATGCACAAAGCCACTACTGTTTGTAATTTATTGAATGATAACTTTTTTACGATAAAATATGCGCCGATTCCAGCGTGTAATGAAAGAGCCGGGAGAAATAGAATATAATAGTGAGGTCTAAAGTAGAATCCCGTGCAGAGAGAAAGAAACGAGGCAATTAATAATCCATAACTAAAAATCCACCTTGCCCTGATTGCCTTATTATAAATTACTCCTATCAAACCAAACAGAGATAATATAACAATTGAGAGGTTAGGTTTTATGATTGCCATAAATGAACGCTTAAAATTATCTATTCCTGAAGAAATTGGAATAAGAGAAACATATTCGGAAGCATATTTGAATGTCCAGAACCAAAATTTATCAAAGTTGCCAGCTACTAAAAATGGTATGATCAATATACAAAAGGATGTCACAACGCCAAGAATAAATAACCCAACCTTTATGGAGAAAACCCTCAACCGTAATGGCGCTTTTTTAAAATAATTCCAACAAACATATATAATTCCAAACAATAGGAATAAGATACCATTTTGTTTGACAAGAAATGCTGCTCCAAGAAGAAACCCACTTAAAAATAGTTGTTTTGTGTTATTTTTTTCTGTTGCGATTACCATCAATAGGATACCACCTATTGCGAGAAGCATGACAAAGTGTTCCGAATTTGCCCAAAGTCCTTGAACTGAAGGGCTCAGGGTCATTATTAAAAAACTTACTGCTGTTATAATTCCCGTAATATTATTAAATAACTGTTTGCCGAGTAAAAAAAGCACTATTGCTGTAGCGATATTTACAAAGAGTAATGCTAAGTGAATACCAGTGTGAGTTTTCCCAAATAGTATCAAAATAACGGCATAAATAAAATATATTCCTGGAAACTTCATATTATACGCTTCACTATAGGGGAGGATACCCTGAAGTAATAACTGCCCCATGTATGCGTACTCTCCTTCATCACGCTCAAGAGGAACTTCCAAAAATCGAAGACGAATTAAGCAGACAAAGAATATGGCAGAACCCATAATAAGAACTGTCAATAATTTCTTTGTTGGTGTTGTAAGATCGGACTTGAGAGCTTCCTTTTTAATTTTTTTATCGTTCTTTTTTTTGCCCATTTCTGGATTCGAAGATCTCTACTTTCACTAATCCAAGCTTTTGCAAGACAAATTGAAATAGCGTTATAACCGTCCCAACACCATATATAATACTCCGTCTGAAATTAACAGACGATGCTTCATGCATATAACGACATGGTACCGGTAAATCCCCCATCTTGAAACCAAAATACACCGCCTGAAAAAGGAACTGCGAATCAAAAACAAAATCATTTGAATTTCTATGATAGGGGATAGTTTCTAATACTTTTCTCGAGTAAGCCCTATAGCCTGTATGCCACTCTGAAAGGTTTTGACCTGTTATTATATTTTCTAAGATAGTAAGAATTCTGTTTGATAGATATTTATAAAGGGGCATGCCTGATTCAAGACACTCTTTACGCGTTCTTACCCGTGAACCTAACACAACATCACAAATGCCTTTTTCAATAAGTTCTGCAAAAAGAGGGGATAGGCGACCATCATATTGATAGTCGGGGTGAATCATAATAACTATGTCTGCATCACGTTTAAGTGCCTCATCATAACAAGTTTTCTGATTTGCACCGTATCCTTTATTTTTATTATGAACAATTATTGTTAAGTCCAACCTTCTCGCTATCTCAACAGTATTATCCTTGCTTGCATCATCAACGAGAATTATTTCATTAGCAAAATCTTTAGGGATATCCTCAATGGTTTTTTCTAATGTTTTTTCAGCATTATACGCAGGCATTACAATGATCACATTTGATTTCATATCACAATGTTATTCAGGAGTCTTCACCAAGATCACTATTCCAGAATAACCAGCTTCATCCCTGTCTAAACCTCCGACAATATCCCTGTCTATGCTGATCTGGCCACCAAGTATTGTAAAGAATTTCCCTGAAGAAACATTTAACACACCTGATATGCTCCCGGTCTCCGAAATCGAGAGTTCCCCCCCTGTAAATATTCCAGACTCCCCTCTGATGTTCGTCCACTTACCTTCTGTGATGGTTCCAGACGTGTCAATAGAGACAGTTCCAAACAACGCATCCATCTTCGAAGTCCTGATAATCCTCCATTTTCCTTTTCCATCAGATGATGAAAATGTTCCGTTTCTTTTAATGGCAAAAGCAGACATTCCTTCAAAGCTCGTTGAAAGTCCACCAGCTAAAATCATACTGTCTTTACTTGAACTCATTTGACCATCAAAGTTCATTTTAAAAATCTTTCCATTTATAGCTTCTATGCCACCTGCAACATTTCCTTCAGAGGTAATCGAAAGATTCCCACTACATGTTCCGGAATTCATGTTAACATTTAAAAAATTGCATTTAGTAATGGCTCCAGCACTATTAACAGAGAAAGAAAATATTCCATCAAAAGGAAATACCCATGCTCCTTCTAAATCAGATATAGTAAAACTTTCACCCTTTTTTAAAAGAATACCTACCCCTCTGCGAGCAAGGGTAAAATTGCACGGATGAACAATAACATTTTTTTTCAATGTCATCTGACCATCAGGTATTATTTGCTTTTCATAAGTATCCGAATCTGCTAAAAAAGTATCTATAATACCTGTAATTGTTCCTTCATTTGTTATCGCAAGGGTCCCGCCAGTAAAATTTTCAACATCTATTCCAAAATTATTCACATTACCTTCTGTTATTTCTCCTGAGGTGTTAACAATCAGATAACCAGAACTACCATAATAAGAACCATAATTATCTTGACCAAAGCCAATTGTTTTCCAGTAACCCTCGAGGTCTGAATGGAAAAAAGATATTTTTTTTGAAGAATTTCCGCCACAACCACTAATGACAAAAAAACCTATCAAAAGAAATACATAAAAAGCACGCCTACTCAATTCCTTGCCTTTCATAAAAAACCTCCATTATATGTTCTATATAATAAAGCGGAAATGTTTAAAAACCGAAATTTTCGAAAAGCATTAAACTTGGGTAACTTATTTTTAATAAATTATAAAATGTATATTCAATCGAATACAAGCATCAAAATATTTTCCTACTTTAAAACACACATTTTATAAATTATGATATAATATCAAATTTATATTAAGCCTACAATAAATGGAGGAAAAGTGATGAATCTTAGTATGAAGCTGTTTCTCATTATTTTTAGAGTACTTATTATAATTTACATTTTTACTAATCCCCTAATAACTGAGGCTTATTCCTCATCTGTAGAATTTATTGTCGATTTTTCAGAAAGTATGGACATGAAGATAGGTGATAAAAGTAAGATAGATATTGCCCGTGAAATTCTTATCGGCATTATAGATAATCTTAAAGAACCTGTAGATGCAGGATTAACCTTCTATGGACACAGGTACAAAGATAAATGTGATGATGTAGAACTTGTGGTTCTTATTAAGGGATTAGACAAAGAGGCTATGAAGAAAAGGCTATCAGAAACCAGACCAAAAGGAAAGGCGCCGATAGCCTTAGCATTAAAGACAGCTGCTGAAAGGCTGAAAGACAGTGAAGATTACGGAAGTGTCGTGCTGATTACCGATGGGGAAATGACCTGTAAAGGAGATCTTATAAAAATTGCTCGCGAAATAAAAGAGAAATACGATTTCAGGATGATTCTACACGTCATAGGACTAAATCCCAGGAAAAATAACAGGATCGAGCTTGTGCGTCTTGCACATGCTGGATATGGGACATACCACGATATAAGGAACAAAAAAGATATAGGAGAAACTATAGAAAAAATTGTTGAGAAGATAAATAACCCTTACATTCACCACCCCAAAGTTGTTAATTTAAATGAGATGGTTTTGATCCCCGCTGGAAAATTCTTGATGGGGAGCGGCACCCTTGAAGATGACCCCAATGAACATCCGAGACACACAGTATATCTTGACGCATTCTATATTGATAAATACGAGGTTACCCAACAGCAATTTAAATCAGTTATGGGGTATAATCCCTCCTTCTGGATAGGGAGTGATCTGCCAGTTGATAGTGTAAGTTGGTTTGAAGCTAAGGAGTTTTGTGAGAAAGCAGGAAAAAAACTCCCTACCGAGGCTGAATGGGAGAAAGCAGCCAAGGGGGGAAGGGATGACAGATGGCCTGGCACGAATATTAAGGAGGACATTGGGAAATATGCATGGATTGATGATATGATTGTAGATATAAGTAATAGATCAGGCAGCAGAACACACCCTGTTGGTCAGAAGAAACCTAATGGCTATGGTATCTATGACATGGCTGGAAATGTATGGGAGTGGGTCGCTGATTGGTTTAGTATGGGCTATTATAAAATCAGTCCAGAGAATAATCCAAAAGGATCAGATAAAGGTGTTGTACGAGTTCTCAGGGGAGGATGTTGGGATAACCATTGGATTGAGGTTCGCACAACGATCCGATATGGACTACCTCCCGAAGTCAAATATGCCAATAATGGTTTCAGGTGCGCAAAGTCTGCTGAATAAGTTATTAGGTTTAATCAGTTAATTTTGAGAGTATCTTTTTTGCCGTATTCCTGATATTATTAGGGACCCTTTTCATGTTTAAAAGTTTGCTTAAATAGTATTTCTGTTTTTCTCTTTCTCCCTTTAAAGAATATGCCCACGCCCTGTTGAAGAGGACAAGATATTCAGGGGCATGGAAATCTTTAGCCGTTGTGTAAAATTCTTCAGCATCTGCATCTTCACCTTGAATAGTCAGTATAGTACCCATAATAAGATATGGCTTATAAACAGGAGGATTAAAAGAAACAGCCTTTTTCGCAAATGGTAGTGCCTTATCAACACCTCCACCCCCGAGAAGCACGAGATGAGCCATATCAGAAAGGGCTACGATATTATAAGGATCTACTAACAGTACCTTTCTTAGATACTCTGATGCTGTTTTAAGATCTCCTTTCATCAAATGAACCTTTGCCATACCATGATATGCTGCAGGGAAAGAATGATTCAGGTTTAAGGCTTTTTCGTAGCTACCCATTGCCTTATCAGCTAACCCCATGTCACGATAGGCATCTCCTAATAATGTGTAAACAGTTACTTTATCCCATCTTGGGGTTCCTCGAGTGTCCTTGAGAACATCAAGATAGGTCTCTACTGCTGCATTAAAATCTTTATTAAGATAGCTGTAATATCCCATGAGTATCCTGAGTTTATAGGAATCAGGTGTTGCTTTTTCAAGCATATCTATTACTTTCCCTGCTTCAGTTCTTTGCTCTAATAGGAGGTGCATAAAACCAAGGTGATATAACGATTCTACTGTGAAAAAAGGTCTTTTTTCCTCTACAGCAATTCTTACTGAAGTTAGATAATAGTTCTGAGCATTTTGGAAATCTGATGCTGCCCGATAGCTATGAGCGAGTGCGAGATTTGCTCTTATATTATAGGGGGCCTTCTTGACGGTATCTCCCCAAAACGTTACAGGGTCTTTCCATATGAAGTTTCTCTGGAAGGTCATGAAACCGAGAAAGGTGGAAAGGACGAAAAAAACAACCCAAGGTGCATACTTTGCGCTTACCTTTTCTTTTAAAAAATTGGCGACTTGGGCTACAAGGCCAAAGGAAAGTCCTGTAAGTGGCAGGTAGTTTCTATGCTCAAAGTAAAGGTCTGAACCAACGGCTATTAAACTTTCAAGTGAGATAGCAATAAAATACCAGAGGATTCCAAATGATAAAAAAGGATATTTTTTTAACTTAAGGACGGAAAAGACTATAAGAGCAAATATCAATGCTATAGAAAAAATGGTTGTAATAGGCTCAAAGATTCCTTTAGATAAAGGGTAACCCCACCAGTCAAAAACAAGAAAATTAGGAAGGGGCAGCAGAAATAAAAATAAATACCTGCTTATGACCCTGAACCCTGTAAGAATATGCTCAATGGGGCTCCAGTATACGTCAGTTGCCATCCATGATTTGTATATAAGGGGCTTATTTATGTCTGTAAATGCCTTTACTACATCCAGAGCGGTCTTGTGGATAGGTAGATAGAAGGTAAAGGCTAAAAGGGTGCAGAAACCGATAGAGAGTATAACCAAAGCCTTCTTCAAAAATGTTTTTTTATCATATCGTGAGAGAAAGATGTAGTCATAAAGTAATATAAGTGGTACTGCCATTATAGCATTTTCCTTAGACAAAACACCGAGGACAATAAATACAATAGTCACTAAATACAATATGACCTTGTTAAATATGTTCTTTGCCATGTTCGCAAAGATATAGGACACCAGCGAAAGCAGAACGAAAAATGTTGCAAGTGAAGCCATTCTCTGTATGATATAGGCAACAGCATTTATATTCAGGGGATGAAGGGCAAACAGGGCTGCACTGAAAAGGGCTATGGGGAAAAAATCTTGAGATTGCTTCGGCACTTCGTGCCTTGCAATGACGCTCTTGTCTGGTCGTTCACTACAATTATAAGAGAGTGTAAGGAGGGCAATAATATAGACGAGCAGGGCGTTAAGGATATGAATGAAGATATTGAAGAGTCTGAAGTTAAAAGGATCAACAGGGTTAATCTTCTGGTTAATAAGAAATGTCAGGTAGGCTATCTTCCTTGCACCAATCTTTTCAATCAGACCCTCGGTTCCCAGTGGCTGATTGATTAATACATCATCAAATGCCCATATGCCATTGAGGGAATTGCTATAGGCGAGTAATACTCCGAAGATGAGAAGGGCGATTCCTAACAGGTGCTTTAATGTATGATGTTTCTGAAAGTCATTCCTTTCCTTCTCCTTCAGACCCTTTCTCATCTATAAGGATTATTAACTATAGTAAACGCATTAAATACTTTTACATTATCAATTAAAGGACTTGAGATTCCGAAACAAGTTCGGAATGACACTTTACGCCCTTTTGTCATGCTGAACTCGTTTCAGCATCTATTTGCTTGTTTTACACACAATGATGACACTTCATTTAATACGCTTATACTAATAATAAACAATCCCTGCCTCTGCTGCATGCATATAATATTCCTTGTACCAGTTATCGTATATATAAAGCCATGTCTCCTCAAATTCTGCCGGGGTTTCTGGCTGGCTGAACTCTGCTATTTTAAATCGTGTTTTGGGGATCGAGTAAACAACACTAACTTTTAGCTTAGCGACATTTCCCTCAACCTTAATATCCTTTACCTCAAACTTGTGGTATTTGATTTTCCCCAATGTCCCCATAAAGGCATGCTTGTTGGGAGTCCGTGTCCGAAAGAATGGGTCATAAAGGTAATAAATCTTTTCATAATCTTCCTTAACAAATGCTGACCAGAAGTCATTAACCCTCTCCCTGAGAAGGTCAACCTTTTCTGGAGAGCCTAAATCCTCAGACATGCTCTTCCTTGATGTTTCAATACCGGCACAGGCCGTCAATGATAATAGGGAAATCAACACTACGAAAAAGACCTTCTTCATCTTGCACCTCTACCTTCTATTTTAAAATCCAGCAATAGGAGATCTGCCTCTCCAAGGGTAAGATCACCTTCAAACCTATATGCTAATACATAATAACTATCCTTGATTTTTACCAGGCTATCAGTGTATGGGTAATGAGCAGTATTGAATCTCCCAGGATCTTCAAGAGGGATATCTCTTTCCTGCCATGTCCTGCCATAGTCTTTTGAGTACTGCATATATAGATTAGACCTGATATTTCTATAATCAACCCAGACTACCACCGCCTCTCCATTATCTCTTGCCATTATCTCAGGGTTTTCAGCATGGGTATGTGTAAAAGGGTAATGCCTCACGGATGTAAGCTTTTCCCATGTGTTTCCGTTGTCCTCTGACCTGATTAAATATACCCTGTTCTTTTCATCTTCATTCCATTTCCCACTAAAAGAGAGAAAGATATGGCCATTATTATCGTGGGTGACTTTAAGAAGTCCAATATCCAGACCCTTTGTCTCTGCTAAAATTGTAGTTTTCCATGTCTTACCCTCATCATCTGAAAAAGCCCCCTCTATGACAGGATCACCATCGTAAGTATTAAACCAGAAGACGTGAAGCCTGTTGCCTACCTTAATTGGCTCTATGAATAATGTCACTACACCGATCTCCTTTATCTCTAAAGGGTTACTCCATGTTTTCCCCCTATCTATGGTTTTTCTGAAGATCATATATTTCTTACCATCTTTTCTGGAGTAAGAGAAGATATATGCACCCACTTCATCAACTAATAAGGTGGGATAAATAGAATTATCGTAACCAATGGTCAGATTTTTAGCCTTTGAGAAAGTCTTTCCGAAATCATTTGAAGCTACACAATAAAAATTGTGTCTGGAATCCTTTAATGGCTTTTCGCCGTACCAGAGGACAAAGACATCACCCTTCGAATTTGATCCTATCTTAATCCTGGTAAGTGCCTGGCTCTCTTCATCTAAGAGTAAAGGTTCGGATAGGGTCCTGCCACCGTCATGGGATGCCCTGAACCAGAGCTTCTTTTGGCCTCCAATCTTTTCTCTCCATACCACAAAGGCATTATCCCCCTGAACATCAAAGGCAAGCCCAGCAGCAATGCCTTCTCTGCCTTCATTCACAACAATGTCTTTGTCATTGAATATATTCTTAATATGAATCCCGCCTCTCAGGTCATAATATGCTGTCCAGATATTTTTTCCATCACTCTCTTTTATAGAGATCGGTTTGTAGCGATTAAAAGGCTCAGATGTGATCGTCTTTTCACCAGCCCGGGCTGATAAAGCAAAAACGAACACCAAAAGAAGCACAAATGACAGTATCCTGTACATATATTTTTCTTCCTTTCTTTTACATAGAATCTAAATTACATCATACTAACATTTTTAAGGCTTTTTCTCAACACACACATTTCTATACAAAATGCCGATAGAAAATGCCATCTTTGTCCAGAACAAGACAGATGAGAAATGAGAAGACATAAAAAAAGAGGGGGTTGCCCCCCTCTTTTTCTTTATAAAGAGAAATTCCAGATTGTGTTAATAAGCAGTCTCATTGTGAATGCAGTTGATACCAACACAGTCGGTTACTGTTTCACTATCCCTTATCCAGAGGAAATTGTTTAGTGTACCTGGTACGGTTTTTCCATCAATAGTGACTCCGGTCGTTGTTAATTCGAGTTTACCTATTATCATATCAAAGTCATCATGTAATGTGCCCGGAAGTGTAATGATGTATGACCAGCCCTGTCCACCTGTTGCTTTGAATGTGTTATATGAGGCTTCAGTCATAAGTTTAACAAGGTCATCAGCGCTTGTACACACAATGTCCTTCTTCTTTTCAAAGTCTATCTTGCCTTCATCATTGTCATATATGCCACCCTGAGTACATCCACCAGTCTGGGTTGGATCCAAACATAGCTGTATTCTCGTATTAAGGTTACCCGCCCTCTGGTTAGGGGCTACCCAATATTCATCCGAAATAGGTGTCATAAAGAATCTGGTTATTATAGTATCCGGTGGCAAAAGGACTGTCTGTGTTGTTTCGTCAATTCCTATTACCTCGCCTAATACATCAAGCATATCACCAAATCGGACTCTGGCATTCTGGTCCTCTGTTTCGCCTCCAGATGGGTTATAGGCAATATAACCCCATGCGGCGCCACCTACCAGCTCAACGACCATCGCCTCACCATAAAGAGTTCCGTCAACATTTGTATCTGACAACGCTAATGCAGGTGTGTTGTTATCCACTATGAGAAATGCCCTTCGAGGTGATTCTACATTGAGCTTAAAGCTCTGGGTACCGTAAGAGGGTCCTCCCTTCCACGTCCCTGCGCCAGGATCATTAAATAGCGCCTTGCCACCGTTAATGTTACCAGCAGCATCAAAGGTAACGATATCGTCCTTCGAGGTTGGTCTCTTAAAGCTGATGTTATCGCATGCTTCTGTCTGAGTGTTAGCTGTGGATTTTTTGTACCAGTACTGATAGTGCAGCACTTCCATAGGGAGAACACCCGGATCTTTCTCTGCAGTATTCACCACAGATACAAGTGTTGATACCTGTGAACTCTTTACGATCCATGGAAACAGAAGAGCATCTGCTTTAGCATCCTTAACTGCTACACTAAAGGACAGCAGAAGAGCTAAGCCTATCAAAACAGATAAAATTGCTTTCGATCTCATTAATCCTACCTCCTTCTTGTTGTTTAAATTCTTTCTTCTTTTTTAGCCAAGGGCTAAAACCAGTAAAACAAATTTGAAACCTTACTTTGCTCTGTTACTTTTACCTATCACCTCCTTCACTTCTGAATATCCCTGTAACCTTAATCGCTATCAATGATAGCTTATAAC
>VGWZ01000005.1 GCA_016873595.1 Nitrospira sp. | reverse complement strand
CCTTTATATGAAGACATCCAATGTGTTACCATCCACCATCTTTCATTTTTCATCAAATATCGTGTTTTTAGGGTTTTATGTATAAAGTATGCAGGACATAGTACTTTCGCTCATTCTCGGTCGCATCGACCTGAAAGGTCTTCGCTTGCTCGGATATCATGTAATCCCCCCATACCCCCCTTTAGTAAAGGGGGGCTGGGGGGGATTTGTAAAAAATCCGCTTAAACATATATGAGCCTTAGGCTCACAAAGGGACATGAAATGTCACCCTGAATTTATTTCAGGGTCTCATGGGATGCTGAAACCAGTTCAGCATGACATTTTCGGTACAAATACTATGCCCTGCATATTTGGCAGATTAATTCTCTTACCGAGAAATAATGTTTTTATGATATAATTTTTACCACATGGCACATCTTAGATTTTTAACATCAGGTGAGTCGCACGGAAAGGCTCTCATTGGAATCCTCGAGGGGATTCCTTCAGGGCTTTCTCTCTCAGCAGAAGACATTGACAGAGACCTCAGGAGAAGGCAGGGAGGCTATGGCCGTGGAGGCCGGATGAAAATAGAGTCTGACCATGCTGAGATTATCTCAGGTGTGCGATGGGGAAAAACTATCGGCTCACCTGTAAGTATAGTTATTGAAAATAAAGATTATAAAAACTGGCAAGATGTTATGAGACCAGATAATCCCCCCGAATTCCCCCATACCCCCCTTTGGAAAAGGGGGGCTGGGGGGGATTTTAAAGGGGGGCTGGGGGGATTTGTTACCCGTCCTCGGCCAGGGCATGCAGACCTGTCAGGTGCAATAAAATATAATCAGCATGACATAAGGAACATACTTGAGCGCTCAAGTGCGAGAGAGACTGCGATGCGTGTTGCACTGGGTGCAATAGCAAAAAAGTTTTTATCAGAGTTCACTATAAAAGTAGGAAGCTATGTTATCCAGATTGGAGGTATTAAGATGCAAGATTCAAGATGCACGATCCAAGATAAAAAAATCATGTATCATGCATCGTGTATCATGTATCGTGAACTATTCGAAAAGGCTGAAAAATCTCCTGTCAGGTGTCCTGATAAAAAGGCATCAAAAAAGATGATCACCCTGATAGATAAGGCGCTCAAACAAGGCAACTCCCTCGGGGGCATATTTGAGGTTTTTTCAACTGGTGTACCCATAGGCCTCGGAAGCCACATTCAATGGGACAGGAGGCTCGACGGGAGGCTTGCACAGGCTTTAATGAGTATCCAGGCAATAAAAGGTGTTGAGATAGGTCTTGGTTTTGAGATGAGCAGGAGATTCGGCTCAGAAGTGATGGATGAGATTTTCTATCAAGCAAAGGGCAAGGACCAAACACCCCCCCATCCCCCCCTTGACAAGGGGGGGAGCAGGGGGGGTAATATCTCCGAACTCCGAACTCCGAACTCCGAACTTGATATCTTTGGCTTCTATCGCAAAACCAACTATGCTGGTGGGATAGAGGGCGGAATGACAAATGGTATGCCGATAATCCTGAGGGCAGCAATGAAGCCCATACCGACCTTAAGAAGACCGCTCCGTTCCATTGATATCATTACGAAAGAGACGGTAAAGGCTGTCTATGAGCGCTCTGATGTCTGTGCAGTGCCTGCTGCAGGAGTGATAGGAGAGGCGATGGTCGCCCTGACTATTGCAGATGCCTTCCTTGAGAAGTTCGGCGGCGATAGCATAACCGAAGTAAGGCGTAATTACAATTCGTATATTGAATATGTAAATAAATTTTAGCTACTACTCGTAATTTTTTAACTTAAACTAACTTGAACCCTTGACCCCTCGAATCCTTGAATCCTCAACTACGGCAACTCTGTTTTAATATAAAGCTCTTTCAGTTGTTTTGGCTCTACTCCTGAAGGAGTGCTACTCAAAAGGCAGAATGCCTTCGATGTTTTTGGAAAGGCAATCACATCCCTGATAGACGATGCACCAACCATAATCATCACAAGCCTGTCAAGACCGAGAGCGATTCCTCCGTGGGGAGGTGCACCATATTCAAGTGCATCCAGTAAAAACCCAAATTTTACCTTTGCTTCCTCTTCAGATATTCTTAAAAGCTCAAACATCTTCCTCTGCACATCACGCCTGTGGATACGGATGCTCCCGCCCCCTATCTCATTGCCATTTAACACAATATCATATGCCTTTGCCCGAAGCGAAAAGAGGAGTTCTTTATTATTCATATCTCCTGTGAGCATCTTTTCAATATCCTCATCCATCGGCGAGGTGAACGGGTGATGCATTGCCTCAAAACGTCCTTCCTCATCATTCCATTCAAGGAGTGGAAAATCTGTTAACCAGACAAATTTATAGCCAGCCCCAATCATATTCAGCCTTTTTCCGAACTCGAGTCTCATCCTGCTCAACACATCATGAACAACCTTCTCTTTATCAGCAACGAAGAGCATTAAATCCCCTTCCTCTGCCTCAAGTCGCTGAGCCATCTCTTTCAGTATTTCCTCGGGGAAAAACTTTGTAATGGGAGATTCAAAGCCTCCGCCTGAGGCGGATTTCACTTTTATCCAGGCAAGTCCTTTTGCACCAAAAGATATTGCCTCTTCTGTGAGCAGGTCTATTTCTCTCCTTGAGAGATTTGCCATTCCCTTGCTGTTAATAGCTTTAACCCTCCCGCCAGACTGAAGGGCATCAAGGAAAACTTTGAATGAGCCTTTTTCAGAGAGATCAGCCATATCTTTTAATTCAAGGCCGAATCGTAAATCAGGCTTATCATTCCCGAACCGTTCCATAGACTCATGAAAACCCAGTCTTTCAAACGGTGTCTTAAGCTCTACATCGAGGACATCTTTAAAAAGTTTTTTCATCATGCCCTCTATGACCTTTATCACATCTTCTCTGTCTATAAAAGACATCTCGAGGTCGACCTGAGTGAATTCAGGCTGTCTGTCTGCACGTAAATCTTCATCTCTAAAACACCTTACAATCTGGAAATATTTCTCAAATCCTGAAACCATCAATATCTGTTTAAAAAGCTGCGGAGATTGAGGCAGTGCATAGAAAAATCCTGGATTCAGACGACTCGGAACAAGATAGTCTCTTGCACCTTCCGGAGTAGATTTTGTGAGCACAGGTGTTTCTATCTCAAGAAATCCTTTTTCGTCAAGATAGTCTCTGATAATCTTTGTGACCTTATGTCGTATAATTAAATTCTTCTGCATCTCAGGTCTTCTCAGGTCAAGATATCTGTATTTGAGTCTCAATGCCTCGGATGCATCACCTGCATCCTCTATGCTGAAAGGCAGTGGAGAAGATTCATTCAGAACCTCAAGTTTGTTTGCGTACATCTCGAACATACCTGTCGGAATGTTCAGGTTTTCAGTACCCGCAGGTCTCTTTCTGATTTCTCCTGATACAGAAATTACATATTCGCTCCTCAGGTCATGTGCAAGCTCATGTGCTTCTCCTGATGCATCAGGACTGAAGACTACCTGCACGATTCCGCTTCTGTCACGCAAATCTACAAATATAAGCCCACCATGATCCCTCCTCCTGAAGACCCATCCAGACAGTGTAAGATTTAAACCTACATCAGATTCTTTTATCTCTCCACATTCTTTATCACGAATCATGCACCCTCCAATTAGTTGTCTGTTTTTAGTTGTTAGTTGTCAGTTTTCTGTAATCTTACGTTCTTTAAATGAAGTTATCATTGCTTGAATTTGACCCTGTAATATTAATGTCCTATGTCTCCGTATTTTTGTCATTCCGCACTTGATGCGGAATCCAGTATTCCTGAATATCTCTGGATTCCCGTTTTCACGGGAATGACAAAACAAGTCAGTTAATGTCATTTTTCCATCACTGTAACTCCTTTTTTAAAATTTCTCAGTTATTAGTTTTCAGACAAACAACTGACAATTACAAACTAACAACTTCTTTCTTAATTTTTTTTATTTCCTCATATGTCAAATATCTATACTTCCCCGATTCAAGTTTTCCCAGTTCAATTCCATTTATCCTTGTCCTCTTAAGCTTGAGTACAGGGTGCCCAACCTTATCGAGCATGCGCCGTATCTGTCGTTTTTTCCCTTCATGGAGTGTAATCTCGATCCACGAGTTGTGTTCTGTCTTTCTTATCCGCTTTACTTTTGCAGGAGCTGTCACCCCATCTTCGAGTCTTATCCCCTTTCTCAATTTCTCTATCTCATCATCTTCAAGAACTTCTCTCACCTTCACAAGATATGTCTTTGGGATCTTCTTTGATGGGTGTAAAACTGCATGTGCAAAATCACCGTCATTTGTTAATAGAAGTAATCCTTCTGAGTCGTAATCAAGCCTTCCTACAGGAAACACCCTGTATTTTACACCCTTCATGAAATCTTTTATAGTTGGTCTTTCTTCAGGGTCGTGAAGTGATGTGACGACACCTTTTGGCTTATTAACTATTAAATAAACCTTTGGCTCTGGTCTTATGAGGAGTTTTCCGTTAAGCTTTATGTGGTCTCTGTTCAGGTCTGCCTTCATGCCAATGGTCGCAACTTTCCCATTTACTGTCACCCTGCCTTCAATGATCAACTCCTCGGCTTTTCTCCTCGATGCAATGCCTATCTCAGCTAAAATTTTCTGAATCCTTTTTTCCATAGGGATAAATAATACCATAAAATCCAGCCAAAGGTGGGTGGCTTGGAGGAGTATTACTTCTTAAAAATTTTCTTCATTATCTCGGGAAACTGGGTTTTAAACTCAGGGTGTACCCTCACAAAAAATAGTTTTAGACCATCTATCTGACGCTTCAGATCCTCTGTCTCTTTCAGAAGAGCACCCATCTTTTCTATTTTCTCTGTGAGTATTGCGAGTTCCTTCTCGAGTAGTTTGATCTTTTCATTGAGTATTCTTTCTTCCTTCACTATCCCCCTCCTTTTTCTTATCTTTCTTTGAAATCTTTCATAATCTTCACCCCTGTTGATGTCCCTATCCTTGTGGCACCAGCATTAAGCATATCAATGACTAGTCTCAGTGTTCTTATACCTCCTGCAGCCTTAATGCCTGCAGCATCTCCGACAATACCTTTTATAAGCCTTATATCCCTTATTTTTGCACC
The DNA here is from genome assembly GCA_016873595.1 of Nitrospira sp. Classification (GTDB taxonomy): domain Bacteria; phylum Nitrospirota; class Thermodesulfovibrionia; order Thermodesulfovibrionales; family SM23-35; genus VGWZ01. The sequence goes on along the minus strand of VGWZ01000005.1, from coordinate 20,425 downwards.
CTGTGGGCCAAAGCCAGTTGATGTCTTTATGAGCTCTGAGCCTGCACCAAGGGCTGTCTCCACAACCTTCCTTTTTTCGTTATCATCAAGGTAGCATGTCTCGATTATCGTTTTATGGATAAGACCTTTTGTTGCCATTATTACATCAGAGAGATCTTTTCTTACCGTATCCCAGTCGCCTGATTTCAGAGCTCCTATATTCACTACAATGTCAAGCTCATCAGCACCGAGCAAGGAAGAATTTATAGCCTCATAGACCTTTACCTCAGTTGAGGTCATTCCAAGGGGAAATCCTATCACTGTTGTTACCCTGACATTACTGCCATTAAGAAGTTCCTTTGTCATTTCAATGAAACAGGAGTTTATACAGACTGAGTAGAAACCGAACTGAATGGCCTCTTCGCAGAGCCTTTTAATATCTGCATACATGGCATCAGGCCTGAGCAAAGTGTGGTCGATTACAGAAGCGATATCTTCCTGATTCAACACTTTCATAACCGGTTAATAATACCCCATTTATAATTATACCATCAGGAATTTATTTTGACGCAAAACACAAAACCAAATTACTTGCTTTTCATTGGAGATTGGGGTGATAATGAACTTAAAAACAAGTAAAATGCTGAATAGTCCACATCTTAATGCAAACATCCAACAAACTCAAAAAATAGTGGTCTCCATCTTTATACTCGTCCTCATATTTATTACCTTCAGTTGCTCTCCTTCCCGTAAGCTTGATAAAGGTGAATTATCGAAATTGGGAAAGGTTGCTGTAGTCAGCCATAGTGAATATCAGATTGTCTATATACCAAGTCCTTATAAAAAAATAACAGGAGAAGAAGAAAAATTAGTTGAAGATTTGGAAGCCTTCTTAAAAGAATTTTCTTTATCAAAAATAGTAAGACAAAAATTTAGTAAAGCGTTGATAGATAATAATTTAAAGGTGGATTTAGTCCCGGAACCTATCGTAGAAAAAACAGGAGACATGTCTCTCCCAAACTGCCTCTCCTGGGCACAAAAAAATCATATTGATGCTGTTATTCACCTGGAAAGCACAATCGAAGTCTCTCACGCATACCGAACACATGATGTGCCACTGAGATACTACCCCAAAGTCTGGACAGAAGCAAAAATAATCAGGCTTCGGGATAATGCGTTATTATGGTCAAAAAAGGTCTGGACGCATACCATGGATGGAACAACAGCAGGCTTGCCATCATATTCTGCGTTTGACACTGTTTTTGATAGGAACTGTCTTGAAACACTGATAGATAAAAAGCTCGATTTCGTTGTAAATAAATTGATAAAGGATTTGAGCTGAATACCACCACCTCAAACATCTGATAGGCAGGGCAGGGCTTACAGACTGGGAATTGAGAATGCTTCATGGGATATGTTCACAGATTGAGAAGAAGATGAAGGGTAGAAAAGTTGTTGAATAAAGCAGGTTGGTTGTGAGAAAAATAATAAATGAGTACGGTTATCCTGAGAAAGGCAACATATAACTACGATACACTGAAGCCACAAATCTTTGAGATGCTTGATTTTTTTTGTGGAAGTTTGATTAAGAAAAACAGCCGTGTTGTTATAAAACCAAACCTCCTTACCCCGGCTTCACCTGATAGGGCAGTCCTCACGCATCCATTGATAGTAAAGGCATCTGTTGAGTATGTACTACAGAAGGGAGCACATCCTCAGATTTCTGACAGTCCTGGTACAGGTTCGTTTGATATGATTTTAAGAGAAAGCGGGATAAGAGATGCGTTGACAGGACTACACGTCGATCCCAAAGAATTCGAAACTTCATTGTTCATTGATATTGGTGACCCTTTTAAGCATATAGAAATTGCTGAAGATGCGCTTAAGGCAGATGTCCTCATCAACCTTCCAAAACTGAAGACACATACCCAGATGCTTCTTACACTTGGTGTGAAAAACCTCTTTGGATGTATTGTGGGCCTGAGAAAGCCAGAATGGCATTTCAGGACTGGTGTTGACAGAGAGATTTTTGCAAAATTACTTGTGAAGATTTATAAAGCAGTTAATCCAACTGTCACAATCCTGGACGGAATTCTCGCAATGGAAGGGCAGGGTCCTGGGAAAGGTGGGATCCCACGAGAGATCGGAGTGCTTATTGGCAGCAATGATGCCGTATCTATAGACACATTCGTATGCAAGATAATAGGAATAGATCCGGATAAACTTCTCACGAACAAGGTTGCGAAAGAGATGGGGTTTTTTAATGAAGAGATAAATGTGAAAGGTGATCGAATTTTAGAAATAAAGGATTTTAAGCTCCCTCAAATAACTCCTCTGGTCTTTGGTCCGAAAAGACTCCACAGGGTTATGAGAAAACATCTTGTGCAGAGACCTGTATGTGATGACTCTGTCTGCGAATTATGTGAAGAGTGTTTGCAGCATTGTCCTGCAAATGCAATATCACATGGTAGAAAAAAAATCCACTTCAATTATGATGCATGTATCAGATGTTACTGTTGTATCGAAATCTGTCCTTATGGTGCACTCAGGGCTGAAGAAACGTTTCCCGGTAAGGTAGTCAGAAAAGTTTTGAAGGTGAACAAATAAAGATGAGCTTCACAGAATAGCTTGAGGTAATATAGAATTTATCATGCATGTTCAGGAAATAGTGGTTAATAGTTCAGATGCAGGTCAGAGGCTTGATACATTTCTTGCAAGCAAAACCAGCATCACACGTTCGCAGATACAAAAGCTCATAGAAAATGGAAGTATTCTCGTTAATAACAGGATTGTCAGTCAGAATTATAGAGTGAAAACAAATGATGTCATTACTCTGAATGTCCCTGATAAAGAAACCGAGGGGCTTGTACCAGAGCCAGTACCTTTAGAAATACTCTTTAAGGATAATTATCTTGTTGTTGTCAATAAACCTGCAGGAATGGTTATGTATCCTTCTGTGGGTCATAGACATGGTACCCTTATGAACGCTCTTTCTTATCATTGCAAAAATCTTGCTTCAGTGGGAAGGCCATTAAGACCTGGTGTTATACACAGGCTTGATAAAGACACCTCAGGTGTGATTGTTGTTGCCCTGAATGATAAGGCTTACTATAACCTCGTTGAGCAATTCAAACACAGGACAATAACGAGGAGATACATTGCATTAGTTTATGGAAACATCAAAGAAGATAAAGGTGAGATAGTGCTACAGATAGGACGCTCCGAGTCTGATAGAAAGAAGATGTCAACCCGTGTGAAGAAAGGCAAAGAAGCTATTACAAGATGGAGGGTGCTGGAAAGGTTTGGCAACGCGACATTAATTGAGGCAAGACTTGGAACAGGAAGGACACATCAGATAAGGGTCCATTTTGCATCTACTGGACATCCTGTACTTGGAGACAGGACTTATGGGAAAAAAGTTGAGCTTGAGGTAAAAGCGAAGAAAAAGATATTATTTCCGAGACAGATGTTGCATGCAGAATTATTAGGGTTTATACATCCTGCAACTGGTAAGTATCTCGAATTCTCAAGCCCTCTTCCAGAAGATATGACTCAAAAGATAAAAGAGCTAAGAGAATATATTTAATCGCCAAAACTGATACCAAGTAACCGTGCGGTGAGAATGATGTCACTGTCGAGAGGAACTGTCTTCATTTGACCGAGTGCTTCATTAATAGGTACAGCATGGATATTGGAAGAATAAAGTGCCACCATTGTCCCGAATTTACCTTCCTCAATAAACCGTACGGCTGCTGCACCAAATCGTAGTGAAAGGAGTCTATCAAAAGTTGTGGGTGCACCTCCTCTCTGAAGATGACCAAGAATCATGTCCCTTGTCTCTTTCCCCGTTCTGCTTGTGATTTCCTCTGCTACCTTTTTCCCAACCCCACCGAGCCTGACTTCTCCCCCGGGCTTTTTTTCAATGATTGTTATATCTCCACCAACAGGTCTTGATCCCTCAGCCACAACAACGATAGCATAATTCTGCCCGATAAGTTCGAGCTGCCTTATTTTATTACTGACCTTCTCGATATCAAAAGGAATCTCCGGGATAAGAATGACATCAGCTGACCCGGATACTCCTGAATGCAATGCTATCCAGCCCGCATACCTGCCCATAACCTCAACAACCATAACTCTGTCATGCGATTTAGCAGTAGTATGGAGCCGATCTATCGCTTCAGTAGCTGTATTGACCGCAGTGTTGAATCCAAAGGTAACCGATGTTGCACCGATATCATTATCAATGGTCTTAGGAATCCCGATGATGGGAATCCCTTTTTTCATGAACCCACTCGCAATGCGAAGACTCCCATCCCCTCCTATCGCAATGAGTGCATCAAAATTGAGTGCCTTAAAATTTGACACAACTTTGTCTGAAATATCAGTCTCAACAACAGTTCCATCACTATTTCTCACAGGGTATTTGAACGGGTCACCCTTGCTTGCTGTGCCGAGTATAGTACCCCCGATATTTGTGATATCCCAGACAACCTCCGGGGTCAAGTGGACAATCTGTTTTGTATCAATAAGACCTTGATACCCATATTTTATTCCAAAGACTTCCCATCCCTTCTGTGAGGCAGTAAGAACAACACCGCGGATAACTGCGTTCAAACCGGGAGCATCGCCACCACCTGTATTCATCGCTATCTTCATTTAGCAGAACTCCACTACTTCTTCTTTAGACAATCTTGGAGGAGGGTAAGGGATCTTCGATGGATAACCCACAGGAATAATAGCTATAGGCCTTAAGTTCGGAGGCATAGTGAGAATCTTAAAGACTTCATCTTCATAAAATGCTCCAACCCATGTAGACCCAAGCCCATGTTCATGAGCGACAAGCATCATACCCATAATGCTTGCCGCAACATCCTGAATTGAATATAAATAAATCCCACGTTCTCCATATCTGTAAGATATACGGCTACTATCAGTACACCCGATTATAACAAGAGGCGCCTCTGCAATAAAATACTGATTTAATGCTGCCGCAGCAATTTTTTTCTTGAGTTTTTCGTCTTTAACAAAATAGAACTTTCTTGCCTGGAGGTTCCCGGCACTCGGTGCCCATATCAGTGCATCGGTCAGTTTAACGACAATCTCCTCTGGTATCTCCCGTTTCTGAAAGTCGCGAATGCTTCTCCGTTCCATAACTGCTTTTAGGATGTCCATTACGGTTTCCAGTATTCCTCAAACTTTCCACTCTTTGTGATCCAGACCACATAAGGTGCTACAGTCACATCGCCTTTTGAATCGAACGTTATCTTTCCAAGAGAACCATTGAATTCCATTGAATGTAACGTATCAATGATTGCCTTCCCTTCAGTTGAGCGAGCCTCCTTTATTGCACTCAACATGATGTTCGCCGCATCATAGGCATAAATTGAATATGGGCCGACCTCTTTATATTTTGACTGATACTTTTCAATAAAGCCCTTTGCCGATGAAATGTTCTTCGGATCCGGGCTGAATGTAAGGTAAGTGCCCTCTGCTGCTTGAATCCCGGCAATTTCGATAAAGTTTGGATCTATTGTTCCATCGCCGCTCATGAATGTAACTTTCAAGCCGAGCTCCTTCGCTTGTTTTACGAGAAGCCCTGCCTCGGGATAGATACCTCCGAAAAAGATAAGTTCAGGTTTTTTCTCCTTTACTGCAGATAAGACCATCTTGAAGTCTTTATCTCCCTGAATAATCCCTCCATAATACACTACCTTCACCTTCCCGCTGATGAACTTCTTAAATTCATCTGCAAGACCCTGCCCGTAGGTTGTCTTATCATGGAGAATTGCAACGTCGTTGAGTTTAAGATAATTTATTACGAAATCAGATGCAATCTTACCCTGCTGGTCGTCCCTCCCGCATATCCTGAATACCCCTTTGTAGCCTTTTTCTGTGAGCTTGGGATTAGTAGATGCAGGAGTAATCATGGGAATTCCCGCTCTGTTATAGACATCTGATGCGGGGATTGAACAACTTGAATTAAAGTGGCCAATAACACTGATAGCACCCTCATTCACGAGCTTATTTGCGACTGAGACAGCCTGTTTTGGGTCGTGCTGATCATCTGCAATGATTACTTTAATCTTCTTTCCAAGGATACCACCCTTCTCATTCCATTCCTCAACAGCAAGCGAAACACCATTTTTAAAATCCATGCCCATTTTTGCCTGGTCACCAGTCATAGGACCAGCAATGCCAATCTTTATTACATCTTCTTTCTTCTGACATCCCAGAAATAGTAAGCAAATAGACAGGATAATCAATGTAATATTTCTCATTTATGTATCCCTTTGAAACTATCTATTTGAAATTGCTTCAGGACTTTGTCCTTCGCAATGACAATGTAAAGAACTGTCGAAAAATATCGTAGTAAGCAAAAGCCTGTCCTGCTTATTACTGGATTTGAGTTCATGGTTGATAATGTACATCAAAAAATCTAATAATTTCCATAAACCTGTTTACGTTTCCTTCAATCTCTCCGCTGAGGATTGCTGACGCAACTGCAACAGCATCAGCACCTGCATCTAAAACCAATTGTATATTTTCGAGGTTTATCCCTCCTATTGCAATTACTGGTATATTTACCTGTTTTTTTACCTCTCTGAGAATACTAACACCTTTAGGTCTCCCCGCATCCTTTGTTATGGTGTGAAATACAGGGCCAAAGCCAATATAATCAGCACCACCTTTTTCTGCTTCTATTGCCTGTTCTAAACTATGGGTAGAAATACCGACTATCCGGTTTTTGCCCATTATCTTACGTGCTTCTCTCAGGGGCAGGTCTTCCTGTCCGAGATGAACTCCTTCTGCATTTACACACATTGCAATATCAGCATGGTCATTCACTATCAATACAGCGTTAAAGTCCTGAGTGAGTTTTCGTAGCCTATCTGCTTCCTCATAAACCTCACGTCTTGACTTTCCTTTCTCCCTGTACTGGACCCACCTCACACCTGACCTGAGCACCTTGAGTGTCATATCTTCGTATGAGAGTTTAGACGCCTTACAGTCAGTTATAAAGCATAACCCGCCGAGATACATATGATTTCTTTAATTTGTTTGTGGTTAAAAGGTTTTAATAACCTTGGAAATTCTTTAAAAATTATTGTGAGCCGTTTATCTTCTCTATAAACGTTGTATTAAATTCTCCCTTTATAAAATCCGGATGATCGAAGACCTTTTTATGGAACGGGAGGGTTGTCTTTACACCATCAATGATAAACTCATCAAGTGCGCGTCTCATCCGTACAATCGCTTCTGATCTGTCTTTTCCGTGTACGATCAGCTTGGCGATAAGGGAATCATACTGTGATGGTATCACATATCCATTATATATTGCGGTATCTATTCTCACACCAGGTCCTCCAGGGAGAAAGAGAAAATTAATCTTTCCCGGAGAGGGAATAAACCTGTCAGAGTCCTCAGCATTAATCCTGCATTCGATGGCATGGCCTGATGGCCGTATCTGGCTTTGTTTAAACTCCAAAGGGAGTCCTGCTGCAAGCTTTATCTGCTCTTTTATTATATCAATGCCTGTGACAGCCTCTGTCACAGGGTGTTCTACCTGGACGCGTGTATTAATTTCCATAAAATAGATATTGCCATCGGGACTGACTATAAACTCTACGGTACCGACGTTTCTGTATTTGATGGCACGTGCGGCTTTTACTCCTAAATCCCCGATCCTCTTCCTGAACTTTTCTGTTGTCGAGACAGGTGATGGAGACTCCTCGATGAGCTTCTGATGCTTTCTCTGTATTGAGCAGTCCCTCTCACCAAGGTGGATGATATTGCCCTTGTTATCTGCTATGATTTGCACTTCTATATGTCTCATCTCTGGTATGTATTCTTCTGCATAGAGCTCGTTATTACCAAATGCGGTGAGTGCTTCTCTTTGTGCTATGTAAAATGCCTGTTCAAGGTCTTTTTCCTCTCTCACAATCCTCATGCCGCGTCCTCCTCCTCCAGCAGATGCCTTGAGGATTATCGGGAACCCTGTCTTTTTTGCAGCTTTCATTGCCATCTCTTCTGTCGCAACAGGGCCATCACTTCCTGGTACAACAGGCACACCTTTTCTTCTCATTATCTGTCTTGCCTTTGCCTTGTCACCACCGAGCCTAATATTTTCAGGAGTTGGACCAATAAATGTTATGCCCGAGGTCATACAGGCTTCGGCAAAATGGTAATTCTCTGAGAGAAAGCCATAACCCGGATGAATCGCATCCGAGTCTGTGATTTCAGCAGCACTCAATATTGCAGGAATATTCAGGTAACTCTGGGTTGGGTTTGCAGGTCCAATGCATACAGATTCATCTGCGAGTCTTACATGGAGAGAATCTTTTTCTATATCTGAGTAAACACTCACAGTTTTTATTCCGAGCTCCTTACATGCCCGGATTATTCTTACTGCAATTTCCCCTCGATTTGCGATTAATATCTTTTTGAATAATTTCAAATTATTTGTCATTTTAAGCCTATCAGTTATTTTCCGTTATATTCACATAGGCTCAATAAGGAATAGTGGCTCGCCATATTCAACAGGCTGTCCGTTTTCCACTAAAGCCTTTACAATGATGCCGTCAGCATCACTCTCTATCTCATTCATAAGCTTCATTGCTTCTATGACGCAGAGAACCTGTCCCTTTTTTACCCTCAGTCCAACTTCCACAAAAGGTGCGGAATCAGGCGCAGGCGATCTGTAAAACGTGCCGACAATCGGTGAAGTTATTGTCACAAGCCTCTGCGTTTCTTCCTCTGTTTCCTGTGTTATCTTCTCATGGAAGACCGGAGATTTTTGCACAGGCATTTCTATCGAAGATAAGATTCTCTCCCTCTTGATTTTTACCTTTGTGCCGTCTTTTTCTAACTGCAATTCGGTAATATCTGTTTCCTTGAGAAATTCGATAAGCTTTTTTAGATCCTCAAGTTCCATTATTTTACCCTCTCTATATATTCTGATGTCCTTGTGTCTACCTTTATGGTATCACCCTCATTTATATGAAAGGGGACTTTTACTACAGCCCCTGTTTCTAAGGTTGCTGGTTTGCCACCTCCTGAAGCAGTATCTCCTTTAAATCCTGCCGGATCTGTTTTGGTTACTAATAGCTCGACGAAAGTTGGAAGTTCTACGTTTATTGGAGCTCCTTTATAATAGAGGAAAATAACGATCATGTTTTCTTTAAGAAACTTCTTTGCATCTCCGAGCTGATCATCAGTAAGATGAATCTGTTCATACGTCTCTTCATCCATAAAATAATAAAGACCATCCTGCATGTAAAGATAGTGCATTTTCTTTTCCTGAAGCTGGGGAGACTCTAATTTTTCCCCAGACCTGAAAGTCTGTTCAAGGACACTTCCTGTTTTCAAGCTTTTTAACTTTGTCCTGACAATAGCCCCGCTTCTCCCCATCTTCACATGTTGAAAGTCTACTATCTCGCAGGGCTCACCTTTAAATTCTACCTTGAGACCTTTTCTGAAGTCGCTCGTTGAAACCAAATCAGTACCTCCTTACAAAAGTGTACTATTTTATCATTTTCCACAATATTTTCCATCAGACACAGCTTTTTAATAAATCAGGGTCAGAAGTCTCCTACTTTATTATTGCAAGTTTTTTGGAAAGATTAGTGAGGACTTCAGAGCCATCTGGTTTTACTACTACCATATCCTCTATTCTTACTCCTCCAAGTCCCGGAACATAAATGCCCGGCTCGATGGTAAAGACCATGTTTTCTTTGATGCGCTCTTTTTTATTCCATGTGATATGCGGTGATTCATGAACCTGAAGGCCAACCCCATGACCTGTCCCGTGTCCAAATAACTCTCCATAACCTGCCTTCTTAATAAAATTTCTGGCAGAATGGTCAATCTCCTGAGATTTTACCCCTGGAGAAACAAGAGAGATAGCCTTCTCATTGGCTTCTACTACAAGTTGATAGATCTCCCTCTTTTTATTTATTTTATCTCCTTTAATGAGTAATGTCCGGGTCATATCAGATAAATAACCATCAGCTTCTCCACCCCAGTCGATAATGACGAGGTCTCCACTATTTAATTTCTTTTCAGTTGGCCTTGCATGGGGCATTGCAGAATTTGGGCCTGATGCGACGATCACCTCAAATGGAATATGCCTGCAGCCTTTCTTCTTCAATCTTTCCTCAAGTCTCAGTGCAATAGCTCTTTCACGGATTCCCTGCTTTATATATGGTTTTATGTCAAGAAAAGCAGATTCTGCACGCCTTACTGCCTCCTTAAGTGAGTTTATTTCAATAGAATCCTTTACCGCTCTCAATCTCTCTATGAGACCTTTAAAGGCCTTCAGGGTTAAGTCTCCTTTCGATAATCTTCTGAAAAAATTATAGGACACAGAAGACTCAAAACCGAGTTTCTTGATACCAATCTTTTGAGAGAGCCTTTCTATGGTCTTTATCACATCTCTTTTTTCTACAACAATATCCCACCCCTGTGCTTCTCTTCCTGCCTGCTCCTTATATCTAAAGTCAGTGATAAATATGTTTTTTCTCTTTGTGATGAAGAGAAAACCTGATGAGCCCGAAAAGCCAGTGAGATACCGGACATTGTGTATATCGGTTATGAGGAAAGCATTAATTTTTCTTTTCTTTAAGGATTCTTTTAAGTTAGCAAGTCTTGACTGATAAAATAGGTCTGTCATTCCGCACTTGCCTGCCCTGCTTCGCAGAGCGAGGCCAGGGATGCGGAATCCAGATTCATTGTTTTTTCTGGATTCCCGCTGGAGTTTACCCCGTACAGCGATACGGGGCGGGAATGGCAAATTATTGGAGGAAGGATCATTGTTTTGTAAGGATGCTCTTTACAGCCCTGAGTGCGAGAAGATAACTATCAGGGCCAAAACCACTTATCTGCCCAATGGCAACTTCTGCAATAAACGATTTTTTCCTGAATTCTTCTCGACTGTGGATATTTGAAAGGTGAACCTCTATTGCAGGTTTATTTATTGCTGCGATAGCATCCCTTATTGCAATACTCGTATGGGTATATGCAGCAGGATTTATAATCAAGGCATCATAGTTGCTTTTCTGGATAGCATCCAATATCTCTCCCTCACTGTTGATCTGTACTATATTCGCATCAATACCAAGGTCTGCAGCAAGGGAAAGAATAGTGCTGTTTATCTCATCAAGTGACCTGATACCATATATGTCAGTCTCTCTTTTGCCGAGGAGGTTTAAGTTAGGACCATGGATAACTAAGACTTTCATTATTTTCTTAACTTTAGAATTCCACTTCCAGCTTAGGGATTGCAGTCTTAAGGATAAATCGCCCCTTACCATAATTGCCTTCTGGTTTTATGATAAGGGCTAAATAGTACTCGGGATTTATTTTTCTCATAATAATACCGCACCTGTCTGATATTATCGAAAACTCCCTTGCTTCACCAAGGCCCAGATTATCTGCAGCCAGATGGATATCTCTAATCATTGCAGATGCCTCAGCGCTCAGTCCGGTAAGATCAATAAGTTTTTCTGAGATATATTCTTGAACAGATATGCCGTCAGTGCCGATGATCATGGCAGACACCGCACCATCTACTTTTTCTACTGTCTCTTTAAGGATTTCTGAAAAACTCATCTCGTCTCTTTTTAATACCGTCAAGGAATGTGGTCAGCTTTGCAATTAATTCTTCCTTATCTTTTCCGAGGAGTTTCAAAAGCCACTTTATATCTTCAATACGCTGCATTACGTGTATATTACCAGGTTCTGTTGAGAGGAGTTTTTTGTATATATCCATTGCCGTCATGTATTTGCCCTGGGCAATATATTGGTCTGCATCACTAATACTTAAGCTTGGTTGTTCGAATACGCCCTCCTTCAGAGCTTCAGATATTTCCTCATCTGAAACTCCTATCTCTTTAAAGATGTCTTCAAACGGGAATATTTCTTCTTCAGGTAGTCCTTCCTGTTCTGTTACTCCTTCTTCAATTTCTTCTTCTTCAAAAAGGGTTTTACTCGAATACTCTATGTCTTGCTCTGTGATAGGGATTTCAGGTGGCTTTTCCTCCTCAAGAGCAGGTTCTGGTTTACTATAGGTTGTTTCTGCAGATGTTGCTTTTTCCGGGATCTCAGGTTTAACGGTGAGCCCTTTCTCGATCTCTGCAAGGCTATTCGCTGCTTCTTCATCGCCCGGATTCAGTCTTAATACCATCTTAAATTCTTTTGCTGCTTCATCGATTTCAACAAGGTCTTTATGAATCTCAGCAAGCTTCTTATGGGCATAGAGGTTATCAGGTATTGCGCTAATGACCTCTTTGAATTCTTCCTTTGCCTTATCGAGTATACCTTTTTCAAGGTATATCTTCCCTAAGGAAACATGTGCACTCATATATCGGGGGTGTCTTTCCAGTCCCTGAGTAAGGATAGCTATTGCCTCGTCAAGCATCCCTTCCTTTTTATATTCTTCGGCAAGCAATATAAAAAGCTTGGAATTCGGGTCTTTATTTAATTTTTCCTTTAGTCTTTCAATTTCTTCAAGTGACATAATATTCCCAAATTTTTATCAAAATAGCGAAAAAAGTCAAGCCTTTATTTCAGATAACCTCTCTAATATCGCATCTGCAACAGAATCCTTGCTCATAAGTGGAAGACGTATTTCCTTCTCTTTATCTATAATAACAACCCTGTTTGTATCAACATCAAACCCTGAATCGGCTTTTGCAACATCATTGAAAATAATCATGTCCATATTCTTTTCCTTTAATTTCTTTCTTGCCCGGTCAATTTTCCTTCCTGTTTCAGCTGCAAAACCGATAATAAATGGCCTGTTCTTATTCTTACTTATTTCTGAAATAATGTCAGGGGTTTTTTGTAGCTTCACCATGAGTTCTCCTGACTTTTCAATTTTCTCCTTTGCTTTTTCTGCAGGCATAAAATCAGAGACCGCAGCAGACATTATGAGCACTGTTGATGAAGGCAGTTCTTGATTTACTGCATTCAACATGTCTGATGCAGTTTCTACAGAAATAAATTTCACACCTTTGGGTTGACTCAGTAATGAATGGCCACTTATTAAGGTGACTTCCGCCCCTTTTCTTAAAGCGGCTCTTGCGATGGCATAACCCATCTTGCCCGATGATCTGTTTGATATAAATCTGACAGGATCAAGATATTCCCTGGTAGGGCCTGCGGTTACAATGACTTTTTCTTTTGCAAGGGTTTTCTGGCTCAGTGCTGACTTTATTGCTTCGATTATTTCTGAAACATCTGACATCCTTCCTATACCGTCTTCTCCACATGCAAGACTTCCCTTTTCAGGTCCTACCTGAAAGATGCCGCGTGATAAGAGATCGTTTAAGTTTTTTTGAAACACAGGGTTCTCATACATCCGCCAGTTCATTGCAGGAGCAATAACTATCTTACCGCTGAATGAGAGAAGACACGTACTGAGAAGGTTATCAGCAATACCCATAGCGAACTTTCCGATAGTATTTGCTGTTGCAGGTGCAATTACCATTATATCCGCATGAGCAGGTAGCGTGATGTGAGCCATGGGGTCACTGAACAGGTCTGAGTAAACCTTATTTTGGGAAGCAATCTCGAGAGAGAGAGAGGTAATAAATTGCTTGGCTGCCTCGGTCATAATTACCGTAACCGAAGCACCTTCATCTCTAAGTCTTCTTATTACGTCAATTGCTTTGTAAGCGGCGACACTCCCTGTCACGCAAAGGAGTACCGACTTATTCTTTAGCACCTTCCTCTTGTTTTTCACTGAACAGACCTTCTGGAGCCATCTTGTCTATTGCTCCTTTTTCATGGAGATAGACCTTCAGGTCTTTTTCGAGTTCTGTAAGGTCCTCACCAGCGACCTCTCTTTTCTCTGCAAGGAGTTGTCTGTAATCAAACTTTCTGGCCTCTTCCTTTGCCTTTTTGGCCTGTTCCCCTGTCAGGAATTCGATAGTATTGTCTATTGTCTCTTCAATGGCTATGGTGGTAACCTTTTTTGCCTTTGTCTTCACCTTGGGCTTAACACCTAAAGAGAGCTCCTTTGCCCTCTGGGATGCTATTGCAATAATCCTGTATTTTCCATCGATCTTATTCTGATCATATTCAATCGGCAGAGAAATGACTTCCATGCTCTTCCTCCTGTTTTAAAAACTTATTTTTAACCCACATGGGGTCAACTTTTTTGACACCATGTCTATGCGAGATTATTATTGCCTCAAGTTCTCTTAATGCATCATTTACCTTATTATTTATTATAACATAATCATACTTGCTATAGCTTTTTATTTCATCAACCGCCCTCTTCAGTCTTTTTACTATCTCTTCCTTTGAATTAGCCATTCGCTTTTTGAGTCTTTTCCCCAATATCTCCATAGAGGGAGGAAGTACAAAAACATACACGCCTCCTCTGTGTTTCTTTTTTAGTTGCATTGCACCTTGTGTGTCTATATCAAGAATGACGTCGGTACCAGAGCGAATAAGTTTTTCAATCCTCTTTTTTGAGGTACCATAAAGTTCTCCATGAATTGTTGCCCACTCCACAAATTCACCTTTATTAACCATTGACTTGAATTCTTCTCTGCTTATGAATGTGTAGTCCCTGTCATTCACTTCTCCATGCCGTGGAGAACGCGTGGTATAGGAAATAGAATGTGTGATATGAGGAAGGGTAGAGGCCAGTTTTTTGCAGAGTGTCGTTTTCCCAGCACCTGAAGGTGCAGAGACTATGAAAAGACTTCCTTTACCTTTCTTCTTCTGCAAGGGCTCCCTTTCCTTCAAGGAATCTCTGCGTAATCGTTTCTGCCTGAAGAGCTGACAGGATAATATGATCGCTGTCTGTGACAATGATCGAACGGGTGCGCCTGCCCTCAGTCGCGTCAATCAATTTACCCTCTTTTTTGGCCCCCTCACGAAGCCTTTTCATAGGTGCAGAACCAGGCGTCACAATTGCAACAACTTTCGATGCAGCGATGACATTGCCAAATCCTATATTTACTAACACAGGACTTAAATCTCCTTTTTTCATAATTCACTCCTTTAAAAATCTAACTTAAGTTCATGAAATTCTTAACCTTAACCTTAACCTTAACCTGATTGAGTAGTTATCAGCTTCATTGTATATTCTGTGCCTGTTCTCTCATTTTCTCAATCTCTGTCTTCATTTCTACTGCGAGGCTGGATATGGTGTAATCGCTCGATTTATAGGAGAGAGTATTTACCTCTCTGCTTATCTCCTGGAGGAGAAAGTCGAGCTTTCTCCCTATCACATTACTTTCACTAAGTGTTTCTATAAACTGTTTTATATGATTTTCTATCCTGCTTATTTCCTCTGATATATCAAGTTTCTCTGCCATTATTGCAGCCTCTTGCATTATCCTTGCACTATCTGTTTCCCCGCCTTGAAGAAGTGACCTCAGCCTTTCAGAAAATTTCTCTGTACACTTTGTCAGCACATGGGGGGAGAGTGAACTTATTTTATCAATCATAACATTCAATGACTTTGCTCTCTCAGCAAGCTCCTCGGAGAGTAGTTTCCCTTCCAACACCCTCATTGCTTCAAGATTTGAAAGAGCTTCATCAAATACGGTATAAAGCGCGTCAATATTATATTTTGGCTCTTCTTCAATAAGGAGTTCTTTGTATCCTACAAGAGTGTCTATATGTATCTGTCCCGGGATTAAAAGTTCTTTTTGTAAGTCCTGGAAGGCGGTGTATATCTTTTTCGCCGTTTCCTTATTTATGGTGAGCTGTGCGAGCTTTTGGCTATTTGTGATGACAGTGACATCAAACTTTCCTCTATGAAATCTCTCTTTAAGGATAGTTCTCAGAGGAATCTCACAATGACTCAGATATGAAGATATTTTTATTGATATGTCAATAAACCTGTGATTAAGGGAACGGATTTCAACTTTTAAACCATTACTTTCTGCTCTCCCAAAGCCTGTCATGCTCTGTACCATAATGATACACTATAAACAAGTTGTTCAATTTAGTCAAATTGTATAGGAAAATCCAACAGTTAAGCGTAAGGCACAATGATCTCACTTTTTAAGACAGAATAAATGAGAGTTCTTTTCACCTTAACCGAAATTATAGTCTATCAGTTTCAAAAGAGCTTGAAAAATAGGATAATAATTGGCTACAATCAATAGCTGAATTATTGTGGAGGAAAAAATGGCTGATACAGTAGAAATAAGATGGCATGGAAGAGGAGGTCAGGGAACGGTGACTGCGGCTAAGGTGCTCGCAGATGCCTGTTTGAGCGGAGGAAGATACGTACAGGCATTTCCTGAATATGGTCCTGAAAGGGCAGGAGCTCCACTCAGAGCTTACAACAGAGTAAGCTCAAAGGAACTCAGAACACACTGTCCTGTTCTGCGGCCACAGGCTGTCTGTGTTGTTGATGCAACACTTATTGATAGTATCGATGTGGGAGAAGGAGCCACAGAAGATGCGATATTTGTTGTAAACACATCAAAGGATCCTAAGGAGATAAGAGGAAAGCTTAATGCAAAATCCGGGCAGAAGGTTTTTACTGTTGATGCAACAAAGATTGCGATAGACTCTATTGGAAAGGCACTCCCGAATGCTTCTATGCTTGGCGCATTATGCAAAGTGACCCACCTTGTAAGCCTTGAGCATCTTCTTGAAGACATTAAAAAAAGCTTCGGCAAAAAGTTTTCTCAGAAGATCATTGATGGCAACCTCGAAGCGACAAGGCGGGGATACGAGGAGGTAAGGGAAGGGTGAACCCCGTAAGACTCACAGTTTTTTACGAGAGAAGATGGGGTTTAAAATTAGGAATGGGGAATAATTTGTTAGAGAATCCTTTGAAAGGAGGTCTAACGGGGTGAAGCTCAAAGGATGGAAAGAACTCACGCCAGGGGCAGTAATACTTGAAGCAGGAAATGCAGTCGAGTTCAAGACAGGTTCATGGAGGGCTTTCAAACCAATATGGAAACAGGAAAATTGTATACAGTGTCTTTTTTGCTGGCTTTATTGCCCTGATATGGCGGTAAAAGTAAAGGATGGGAAAAGAGCGGATTTTGATTATGATTACTGCAAAGGTTGTGGCATATGTGCACTTGAATGTCCTGGTAAGAAAGGGGAAAAGGCTATTGTTATGGTAGAGGAGGGCAAATAATGTCAAAGGTTGTTGCTGCTACAGGAAATGAAGCTGTTGCCAATGCATTGAGGCAGGTAAATCCTGATGTGTGTGCAGCATATCCCATAACCCCTCAGACAGATATGATGCAAAGATTTTCAAGTTATGTATCAGATGGGCAGGTAAAAACAGAACTTATTCTTGTCGAGAGCGAACACAGTGCAATGAGTGCCTGCATTGGAGCTTCAGCCGCTGGTGGAAGGGTTGCAACAGCCACTTGTGGACCGGGACTTGCACTCATGTGGGAGATGCTCTTTGTTGCCTCTGGCACAAGGCTTCCAATAGTTATGCCTGTTGTAAACAGGGCTCTCTCTGCACCTCTGAATATTCATGGAGACCATTCTGATGCAATGGGTGCGAGGGATTCAGGCTGGATACATCTCTGGTCTGAGAACGCACAGGAGGCGTATGACAACACCATACAGGCATTCAGGATTGCAGAACATATGGATATAAGACTGCCTGTGATGGTCTGCCTTGATGGCTTCATAATAAGCCATTCCATAGAGAGGATGGAGTATCTGGAAGACGATGAGGTCAAAAAATTTGTTGGAGAATATAAGCCTTTAAATCCACTCCTCGATTTAGAACATCCAAAAAGCATGGGGCCATTGATACTGCCTGATCTCTATCATGAGTTCAAAAGGGCTCAGCATGAAGTTATGACAAAGGTAAAAGATGTTGTCCTTAATGTTGCAGAGGAGTTCGAAATATTGAGTGGGAGAAGATATGGTCTCTTTGAGGCATACAGACTTGATGATGCAGAGATAGCCCTTGTGATATTAAACTCTGCTGCTGGAACCTCAAAGGATGTTGTAGATGAATTCAGAAAGGGGGGTATTAAGGCAGGGCTTTTAAAACCGAGGCTATTTAGACCATTCCCATACGAAGAGGTTGCTCAGGCATTAAAGCATCTCAAGGCAATCTGTGTTTTGGACAGGGCAGATTCTTTTGGCGGCTATGGTCCACTATTTATGGAAATCAGTTCTGCACTTTATCCTTTAAAGGAAAGACCGATAATGATAAATAAGATATACGGTCTGGGAGGAAGGGATTTTCTGCCCCAGCATGCAGAACAGGTATTATCAGAACTTGCAGAAATTACTAAGACAGGCAAGTTTAAAATTATTAAAGAATATATAGGAGTGAGAGAGTAAAAAGTTAAGAGTTGGGAGTAAGGAGTTAGAAGTTAGAACTATAAACTATAAACTATAAACTAATTGGGTGAGGGAATAAGATGGCGACAGCACTAAGATTGAAGGAACTCTCGAAAAAAGAAGACCTCTTCACGCATGGTCATAGACTTTGCGCGGGCTGTGGCGCACCGATTATAGTAAAGATGGTCCTTCTTGCATCTGATTATCCGATTGTTGCATGTTCTTCGACAGGATGCCTTGAGGTGTCATCCTGTATTTCATTATCTACAGCATGGAAGATTCCATGGATACACAGTGCCTTTGAAAACGCTGCTGCAACCATTGCAGGCGTTGAAACAATGTACAGGTCACTTAAAAAACAGGGGAAGATCGACAAAGATATTAAGTTTATGACCTTCTGCGGTGACGGCGGAACTTATGACATAGGATTTCAGAGCCTTTCTGGCGCAATGGAACGGGGACATGATATGCTTTATATCTGCTATGATAATGGCGCATATATGAATACTGGTATTCAGCGGTCAAGCGCTACCCCATTCGGGGCAGACACAACAACATCTCCTGCCGGAAGTGTTATTCCTGGAAAGCTCCAACAGAGAAAGGACTTAACAAAAATTATGGCAGCTCATAATATTCCCTATGCAGCACAGGCTTCTCCGAGCCACTGGCTTGATCTCATGAAAAAAGTCAGAAAGGCACTCGAGATAAAAGGCCCGAAGTTTATGAATATTATTTCGCCGTGCAATCGCGGCTGGAGGTCTAAGACCGATGATGCCATACTGCTGAGCAGACTCGCGGTAGCAACCTGTCACTGGCCACTTTATGAAGTCGAGTATGGAGTCACAAAGATAACCTTTAAGCCAAAGGAAAAGAAGCCCGTTGTAGATTTCCTGAAGTCTCAGGGAAGATTCAAACACCTCTTCAGCCCTGAAAATGAATGGTTACTTAAAAAGTTTCAGGAAGATGTAGACATAGAATGGGAAAGGTTACAAAAAGAGGCATCTCTCTATGCCCCATGATAATTCTTGATTACAGGGTAGTAACTATGATGGCATTAAGAAAATGATCGGTTCTGACCTTGTGATGTATGAGGAGGAGTTCCGCAGGATTGATGAGGAGCTCCAGAAACTGCTTCAGCAGTCGAACGCGAAGGTCGTCTTCCTTGTTGACAAAAATGGACAATTTATCGCATCAGCAGGAGATACACATAATTTAGATACTACTTCTCTCGCATCCCTTACCGCGGGAAATATAGCAGCTACAGGCGGTATCGCAAGGCTCTTAGGAGAAAAAGAATTCACTATCCTATTCCATGAAGGAGAGAAAGACAATATTCACATCTCTCTTATTGGTCAGAGAATTATTCTTGTTGTCATATTCGACAGTAGATCGTCATTGGGTCTTGTGCGCCTGCGTGTCAAAAAGGCTTCAGAATTATTCACGAAGATATTTGATGAAATTACTCATAAGGCTGAAAAGGAAAAGAAAGAGGGTAAGTTTGAAGAGTTTCCATTTGCAGAAATTAGCGATGAAGATATTGACAATCTTTTCAGGTAGGTATACCACGCGTGTCCTTTATCAATTATTCCTCACGTGAAATAAACTGTAAGATTGTGTACTATGGTCCGGGGCTTTGTGGGAAGACCACAAACCTCCAGTATATTTATAAGAGGACAAATCCTGAACATAAAGGGAAACTTATATCTCTTGCAACAGAGACAGAGAGAACACTTTTTTTTGACTTCCTGCCTTTAGCTCTTGGAGACATTAAGGGCTTCAAGATAAGATTTCATCTCTACACAGTCCCGGGGCAGGTCTTCTATGCTGCAAGCCGAAAGCTCATCCTCAAAGGTGTTGATGGTTTGGTGTTTGTTGCGGATAGCCAGATAGAGAGGATGGAAGCCAATATGGAAAGCCTCGATGATTTGAAAATAAACCTTACTGAACAGGGTTATGATCTTGAAAAACTTCCATTTACCGTACAATATAACAAGAGAGATCTCCCTCATATTGTACCTGTTGAGGATATGAATAGACTGTTGAATCATCGCAACGTTCAGTGGTTCGAGGCAGTTGCCGTTAGTGGATCCGGGGTATTTGAAACCCTGAAGAATATTGCCAAACAGGTTCTCTTTGAATTAAAGAA
>VGWZ01000004.1 GCA_016873595.1 Nitrospira sp. | reverse complement strand
AAGTTTTAAATTTTTTTATCAGAAGATCATTTTAAAATGAGATGTTTTTCTAAAAACATCTTTATCCCATCACTATATGTTTTGCCTGAAAGAAGATATCCTTCATTATGTCCACCTTTAATTTTTAAAAAGTCTTTTGGTTGAAAAGCCTTTTCATAGAGCATTTCACCATGCCTGAAAGAAATTATTTCATCTTCAGGACTATGAATAATCAGCTTGGGACAATTAATCGAACCTATCTTATCTATCGTTGAGTACTTGAATTTTGATAAAAGTTTAATCGGAAGCCATGGATAAAACGTTTTCCCAAGATCTGGCACAGATGTGAAGCAAGATTCTATTATCAGTGCAGCAGGTTTTTTTCTCATTGCAATCTCTGCTGCCACAGCTCCTCCCAGTGAACGGCCAAATAAAATAATACTTTCAGAAGATTTCCGTTTAACATTTACCAGATAATCCCATGCGGCCTCAGCATCAAGATAAGTCCCAAATTCAGATGGTTTGCCCTCACTTTTCCCATAGCCCCTATAATCAAAAATAAGCACACTGAGGTTTAAACTGTTAAATGTTTTTATAGAGTCTAATCTATGGGATATATTTCCCGCGTTCCCATGACAGAAGAGAAGCACCCCTTTTTCTTTTTCTGCAGGGATATACCATCCTGAAATGTTAAACCCATCTTTTGTTTTAAAATTAATTTCATCGTATTTGAGACTGATATTATCAGGTGTTTGCCATATCTCTTTTTCAGGAAAATAAAGCATTCTCTCTTGTCTGAAATACACTATAACTAAGATAAGAGAATAGGATAAAAATAGAATTATTCCTATACTGATCAAAGTTTTTACCATCTTAAATTCCTTAGCTGAGTATCAGTGTGCATCATCAGTGGTTTTGGAATCGGCCTCAGGGAGCTTGACCGGTGGCGGATTGTATCCAACGACCGAACCTGCTCGTACACGCACGAGGTACGGTGAGAGCGTTGTGCCTGGCAGCGTGCGCACGTTATCTTCAATCTTGATCGGTCCGATACCCGTCCCTGCACCGATGGTACAGTTTGATCCTATCTCTACCGGGCCATAACGAAACCTGTCGCAACCTTCGTAACCGTGACAAGTGATTCGTGTGAATGCACCAATCAATGTGTTGTCGCCAATGAAGATCAATTCCGGCCGGAAGTGATCGAGCCATGCCATCTGCATGATCTCAACGTTCTTGCCAATCGTGTACCCCATCCAGCGATACAGCTTGTTCTTCAGTGGCGTCCCTTTCATGAGAAATGATACACCAACTTGCAGCAGCACAAGGATTCTTCGCCATGAAGGGAGATTGATGAGCCGCCAGTTGATAGCATTTGGTTCTTCAGGTGCGCCGAGGGCCGAGAAAGTGTAGACCCGATTAATCGGCGAAAAGAAGACGTCGAGGTTCTTTCGTCCTTCAGGTGTACGAGGATCGAGGGTGCATACATCAACGCCTTTGCCTTTTGCCGACTTGCTAATGTAAATCGTTCGACCTTTCTTCTTAGCTAACTTGATTGCGCGCAGAATCATGTCTTCAGTAACTTCGCGCATGACCTGTTTGGGTGTCTTCTCACGGGTAAGGTGTTTCATAAGAGGGGCATGTATGCCTTTGGGTTTAAATCAAGTCCTGCGATATTTCCTGCCTTGAGATGATGGTATCCTGCTGCTGCGATCATGGCTGCATTGTCTGTGCATAACAACACAGAAGGTATAAAGATTTCAGCTTCCCTTTCATCTCCCATTTCTTTCATTCTCTTTCTCAATTCGCTATTTGCAGCCACGCCACCAGAGAGAACAACTCGTCTAATGTGCTCTTTTTTGATCGCCCATTCTGTTTTTCTCACGAGCACATCAACGATGGATTTCTGAAAGGATGCAGCAATATCATTAAGTAGTTTAGAGTTCGGAGTTCGGAGTTCGGAATTAGTAATCCCCCCATGCCCCCCTTTAGTAAAGGGGGGTAAGGGGGGATTTATATACTGACTCTCCATTGCTTGTAACTTGACTTCTTTTTTCAAAAAATTGAGCACTGCTGTTTTGAGTCCACTAAAGCTAAAATCAAAGGATTCGGGAAGATACGCTCTTGGAAAATCTATTGCTTTCGGGTTTCCCTCTCTTGCATAGTTCTCAATTATTGGCCCACCAGGATACCCAAGACCGAGCAACTTAGAAACCTTATCATATGCCTCGCCCGCAGCATCATCCCTTGTCCTGCCGAGCTCTCTGTATCTGCCAAAGTCATCAACCCTGTAGAGACACGTATGCCCTCCTGAGACGATTAGGGCAAGGAATGGAAAAGATGGTCGTGGCTCCTCAAGAAATGTCGAAAAGATATGACCTTCAAGATGGTTTACCGCAACAAGCGGAATCTTCTTTGAATAGCATAGAGCCTTTGCAAAAGAACAGCCAACAAGGAGAGACCCAATCAGTCCAGGACCATGGCATACCGCAACACCAGAGAGTTCGTCAAATTTCACACTGGCAGTCTTCAATGCCTCATCAACAACAGGCAATATCATCTCAATGTGCCGTCGGGATGCAAGCTCAGGGACAATGCCGCCGTATTTTTTGTGAATATCCGTCTGGTTCGAGATAATATTAGATATTATTCTTGTAGCATTTTCAACTATAGAGGCTGACGTATCATCACATGATGTGTCTATACCAAGGACAAGCATTGAGAAAATCCTAATTTTTGATATTCAGGAAAGTTTAATGCGTTAAGGATTATGCTCATAGACATTCACATCCTTTGGCAATGAAGGTACGAACAATCTATCTTCCAACCCCGTATTAATTTCTACATCCTTAAGTGTTATCTCTATTCTGTTTGAACGAGAATCGTTTACGATGAAAGATTTTATCGGGAATTCATCTTCAGAAGTTTCGATCTCTATCGAGACTATATTTCCCATAGACTTTTTCGGTTTAAGGAGGAGCCTCCCGTTTTTCTTCGATACATTGAACTCTTCCTGAATCCTTCCAAATCCGCTCAGAAGAGCTATGGGTGCCTGGCCATAGGTAGCCCTGTCAAATGAACCTTTGAATGCCTGCCTTTCTTTTCTCTGGTATATGATTATTTCATCATTACTAATAATGACTTCCTGAGGTGTCTTTCCTTTATACTCCCATTTCATCTTCGTGGGTCTTTTTATAAAAAATTCGCCCCCGTATGTATCAATGCGTTTCAGGTCCTTTATATGGCTCTTCTGTGTAAAGCTCCCCTTTATATCCTTAATGTCATCATAGGCATTCTGAATTCGTGTGATATCCTCATCAACTGACAAGACAGCACAGGAAACAGTACATAAAGAAAAGTAAAAACCGAGAAGTGAAAAAAGAAAACCTGTACACAGTAATAAACTACTTTTAAACTTTTTAAAATTCCTGTTCATTATTATTAAGCATACCACACAGAAAATTCCCTTGACAACTTCTTCAGGAATTGATAGGTTTTAGAAAAAGTGTTATGTGATTAACTGTAACGAAATCTTTCTGGAGGTGAAAGAATGTTATCAAACATACCGTTCAATCTTGAAAAAGTAAAAAAAGAAGACTTGGACAAAGAGATACTGAGAGTTGGAATGATTGCTGAATTGGATGCCATAAATCTTTATGAGCAAATGGCAGCCATGACCGGAAACAAAAATATCAGGAAAATTCTTCTTGACATCGCCAAGGAAGAAAAAACACATGTGGGAGAATTCCAGGCCATGTTATTAACATTAGACAAGGAGCAGAAAAAGGAATTAGAGGAAGGGAAAAAGGAAGTCGACGAGCTGATAAAATAAATCATGACTGATGTGTGGCGTCTTATTGACACAGGCTCATACAGTGCAACGTATAATATGGCTCTTGATGAGGCGATTGCAACTGCTGTCAGGAAAGATAACGCACCTTCGACCTTAAGGTTCTATGGATGGAACAAGCCATCTGTAAGCATTGGATGCTTTCAAAAAATCAACGATATTGATAGTGATTACTGCATTGATAAACGTATCACGGTTGTGAGAAGACCGACTGGAGGACGTGCAATCTTACATGATAAGGAACTTACCTATAGTATTTCTGTAAAAACAACTTCAGGAACATTCTCGAAAGGATTACTCGATAGCTATAAAAAGATCAGTAAAGCCTTTAGCCTTGCATTTTCGAGGATCGGTCTTACACCTGAGTTAACCCTTCACAGGGAGACCCGTCATGTGAGAAGCCCTTTATGTTTTCAATCAACCTCCTACGGTGAGATTACTATAAACAAAATGAAGGTCATAGGCTCTGCACAAAAACGCTGGTCTGAGGGTTTGCTTCAGCAGGGCTCTATTCCATATCTCATAGATAAAGATGAGATGATAAAAATATTCAGACTTAAATCTTTAGATGAGTCAATGGATGCATTGACAGGATTAAATGAAATAATTCCAGAACTGAATACTGATGATTTTAAAAATACTATCAGAATTGGTTTTGAGGAGACTTTTGATGTAAAGTTTGTGACTTCATCTCCTTCACAAGAGGAATTATCTCTTGCAGATGAGCTTGAAGTTAAAAAATATCTCTCATCTCAGTGGAATTTTCAGAGATAGATTTTAAAATAAGATGCATATGTATAAGATGAGAATTTTGCTATAATACATAAAGTTCTTTAAGACCGAAGAAGGTCGATAATGAAAATTGATTATCTAAAAAAATCAAACTACCTAAAAATATTAAAAGCTCTTAATGACCAGACTATTGACTCAATAATAATTGCAAGCTCTTATATATTAAAATCTCCTAAAAGTGAGAACATTAAAGAGATTCTAAACCAGTGCATAAGAGTTCTGAAAAAGAATGGTATTCTTTTAATTCAAGGGATTCCACAAAGTCTGTCTGTTATGGCAGAACCTTTAATGAGTTCTTTATATTTTAAATATTGGATCGCTGTAGAATCTAAGATTATTAACGATAAACCCGGCTTACCCTCAAGCCATGCTGCAATTGTTTTGTTTTCAAAATCTAAAGATTCTTTTAATGTGAATAAGGTGCGATTTCCACATCAATACTGTACTTTTTGTAATAAAACTTTGAAAGATTGGGGCGGGAAATCTCACCTTATGAATCCGACCGGATATGTCATATCTGATGTGTGGCGAAATTTGCCCAAACAAAATAATTACAACGTACTCTCTCTGCCGGTGCTGCAGATTGCATTACAGCTAATAGATAATGCTGACGATAAAAATGGTAGATGTCTGATATTTCCATACGAGGGGATAGATTTTGCTAAAAATTCTCCAATGCATTCTTGCTTTAATTTCCAACCTCCATTATTGCAATCAGTTTCTAAGATTAACAGGATTAATGAGAATCTTGTTGATATTGTTCATTGCGGAGATGCCGTAGAGATACTTAAAAAATATCCCGATAATTGTGTTGATTTAGTCTTTGCTGATCCTCCTTATAATCTAGATAAGGCTTATAACTTATATGACGATGAGAAGGAAGACCAGAGATATATAAATTGGTGCAATTCATGGCTAAAAGAATGTATAAGGGTTCTTAAGCCCACTGGTTCTCTGTATCTGTTAAATCTTCCCAAGTGGGCGATTTATCATACTGCTTTTCTTAACCAATATCTGTATCTTCAAAATTGGATTGTCTGGGATGCTATTTCAGAACCGAGGGGTAAGATAATGCCCGCCCATTATGCACTTCTCTTCTATACAAAGCATCCTACAAGTTTTATTTTCAACTATAAGAATGTTAGTCCCATAGAAGCCCCGTCTTTCTGTCTCAGGCAATCATGTATTAGAAAAAGAAAAGAGCACGGCATTGACCCTAAAGTCCCTTTAACCGATATCTGGTGGGATATACACAGAATAAAACATAAGAGAGAGAGAGACCAACATCCTTGTCAGTTGCCAGAAAAACTTTTGGAGAGAATAATTCTGCTATCCTCCAACAAAGGAGGAGTGGTTTTAGATGCCTTATCAGGTGTTGGGACTACAGCAGTCGCCGCATGTAAGCTTGGACGAAGATATATAGCAATAGACATAGACAAACATTATGTTGATATATCGCAAAGAAAGTTAGAACAACTTAAATCTAACGGTTTTATTCCAAGACCCTCAATAGAAAAAATGGTAAGCCCTGTAACAAAAAAAGAACTCCAGCTCGAGCTCAAGAAAATAGCGTTATCTTTAGGTAAACTCCCATCCGAAGGAGATGTAAAAAAAACGAGTAAATATAGTATCTGTCTTTTTAATGAAGCTTTTCCGACCTGGGGTAAGGCATTGAAGGCTGCAAAGCTGGAGCTACGAAATGCAAGTTAAAAAAATCACATTTGAAGAGGCATGGAATACAACAACCGCTTTTCTTATTGACGAAGAGATTGAAAATGCAATTGATAACAAGGTGGAATCAATTGCGAAAGCTTCGATAAATGGAAGAATCTCCCATAAACCAATAAAGGTTGAAAAAGTTGCCGATTATCTCAAGGACAAGAAAGAGGGCTTAGAAGTAATACTGTCTGACCTTACACTTTCTCAGGAGAAATTTATAAGAATTGTGAGTTTGCTAAGGAGGATATGCAGAATAGGTTCAGGGTTTAATTCTGAATGGAATTTTCAAAGAATTAAGACGAAGATAAAAGAAGATGAACATTTTTCCAGAGAGGTTGCGAAATTATTAGTCGAAGGCGCTGAAGATAGAGAATTAAAAAAGTTACTACCGCGTTATTATCTTGAAAAATTGAATCTAAAAGAAGTAGTGGGAGAACCAGAAGTAAAGAGGAGACTAAAGATCAAAGAACAAGAATCCAGAAAATGGTATGGAAATCTCAAGGGTAAAAAAGTAGAGAATATTATCAGAGATGAATTGGAAAGAATAAAACTGTCATATGGAATAACTTATGAAAGAGGCAGAATAGATCTAATTCACACAGATGCAGACTGGATTGTTCCAAGTAAAAACGATGCCTATATAATAATTATGGTTTCTTATCAAGAAACGACATCCAGCGGGCAAACAAATAAAGCACGTGATATGTACAGGGCATATGAAAGAGTCAGAGAAAGAAATATGCGGTATAAGGAAAATAGAGTTTTTATAAATTTTGTTGATGGAATAGGCTGGTTAGCGAGGAAGGCTGATTTTAAACGACTCGTTGAAGAATGTCATTATTTCCTTAATCTAAATCATTTAGGCATGCTTGAATTTATAGTAAAAAAACATGTACCAAGTAAATTTTTTAATAAGAAAAAAATCAGAGATCTACTCCAACATTAAATTCAGGCATCTTCTCTATCACAATCCAGAAATTGCAGAATAAAATTTTGCAAAAATTGCAGGGGGAATTGTTTGGATGAGATTAAAGAGGTAGATGGGCTTGTGAATAGAAAATAGCGTAAAAAAAAGAACAAGCAAGTATCTACCGATTTATCTCCTTCTCCTCAAAAACTCTCGCGGTTTCCCTGCACCTTTTGGCGGTCCTACATAGCCGTCCTCTTCCATCAGTTCCATAATCCTTGCTGCTCTGTTATATCCTATCTTGAACCGTCTCTGGATGGATGATATCGAGACTTCACCTGATAATTCTCCAAACTCAATTGCCTTGAGATACATCTCATCTCTTTCTCCTGACTTTTCATCTGCTCCCATCTCATCCATCTGTTGAATATTTTCTAATAGTGTAAAGTCAGGTTTTCCTTGAGCCTTCACAAATTCGGTAACAGCTTTTATCTCCTCTTCTGCAATAAGGGCGCCATGGACACGAATAATTCGTGCACCGGGAAACATCAAAAGCATATCACCCTTCCCAAGGAGATGCTCTGCACCATGGGAATCGAGAATCGTCCTTGAGTCCACTTTTGAAGATACCTGGAAAGAAATACGGGCAGGAAAGTTTGCCTTTATTATTCCTGTAATGACATCAACAGACGGCCTCTGCGTTGCAAGAATGAGGTGTATGCCCGCTGCCCTTCCCATCTGTGCAAGCCTTGCGATTGAGTCTTCAACATCGGCTGCTGCGGTAAACATCAGGTCAGCGAGTTCATCTATCACAATCATAATATAAGGAAGTTGTTCTTCCTCCCCTACCTGATTGTTATAACTTTCAATGTTTCTTGCAGCCTTTTCTGCGAGCACCCTGTATCTTCGTTCCATCTCAATCACCATCTTTTTCAATGCCTCTGCTGATTCTTTTGGGTTTGTGATCACCGGTGAGACGAGATGAGGTATTTCCTCGTATGCGGAGAGTTCAAGCAATTTCGGGTCTATCATCAACATCTTCACTTCTGCGGGTGTTGCTTTATAGAGTATGCTCATGACCATCGTGTTTATTGATACGCTCTTACCTGAACCTGTAGCACCTGCGACGAGGAGATGGGGCATTTTTGCGAGATCTGCTACCACAGGGCTACCAGATATATCCTTACCGAGGCCGAGGGTAAGTTTTGAATTGCTCTTTTTAAAACTCTCTGATGAAAGGATCTCCCTTAATGATACATTCTCCCTTTGCCTGTTTGGTACTTCTATGCCTATCGTGGCTTTGCCCGGGATAGGAGAAATCCTGACACTCTGTGCCTTGAGTGCAAGAGCGAGGTCATCAGAGAGGGAGACAACCCTGTTGATTTTCACGCCGGGTGCAGGTTCGAACTCATACATTGTCACCACAGGTCCTGGATGTACCTGTTTTATATCACCTTCAACATCGAAGTCTTCAAGCTTCTGCTTAATAAGTGTTGAGCCTGTTATGAGTTCATCTCTTGAAGGTCTGAAAGATGTGGAGTCGTATACGTTCAGGAGTTCCAAAGATGGAAGTTCATAGCCTCCTCTTTTTCTTGGTCTTATAGCCATTGGTTTACTCACCATTATTTCCTGTACCTCGTGTTCCTTTAAAGACACTTCTTCTGTGCTCTGTTTGCTTTCTTCTACGCTCTTGAGTATTTCTTCAATGTCCTTTTTTCTCTCTCCTGTTTTTTGTTTTCTGCTGAGTGCAAGTGTGGTAATAGATACCGGGCTCAACAGGATGAGTGAAGATAGGAACAGAGTTATGGAAAAGATATAGGCGCCCGGAAGAGAGAGAAACTGATGAGCCAGATGAGCCATTCCTCTACCTATTAGGCCACCTGTACCGTCCGGATATTTTTCAAGAGTGATAGTGAAAGTAATTGAGAGAAGCGACAATAACAAAGAAGACGATACAACAAACAAAATACCCCCGAGCAGATAAATTTTATGTCCCTCTTTCCCGAGGAGACTTTTAATGCCAAAGGCTATTATTAAAAAAGGAATAATAAAGGCAGCAAACCCCAATAGAACAAGCAACCAGCCTGAAATATACGCACCGATTATACCACCAAGATTCCGCACTGGTTCAGGTGGTT
Source organism: Nitrospira sp. (assembly GCA_016873595.1). Classification (GTDB taxonomy): domain Bacteria; phylum Nitrospirota; class Thermodesulfovibrionia; order Thermodesulfovibrionales; family SM23-35; genus VGWZ01. The sequence continues at coordinate 18,041 of VGWZ01000004.1, read as the reverse complement.
CCGTGGTTCTAAAAAAAAGAACAGGGTCTTTTATATTGTGGGTGATAAGACAGAGAGAGAGATAAAGGCTTCCCAGTATGGAAGCAACACCAAGAACTTCTTCTTTGATTCGTTTTAACCTTTTGACCATATACCTGCTATTATAACAACTGCTAATACGAATCGATAATAGACGAAGACATTCAAAGGATGCTTCTTGAGGAAGTTTAAAAGAAATTTGATTGCAATAAGCCCTGTGATATAGGAGGTGATGAGCCCTATTGCAAAGAGCCGAAGGTCATAGGTTTCTTGCGCGGTGATGAGTTTTTTACAATGAAGCATTGTTGCACCTGCAATAATTGGAGTTGAAAGGAGGAATGAAAATCGTGCGGATGCCTCTCTCTTAAGACCCCTGAAAAGCCCGGCTGAGATCGTGATGCCTGAGCGGGAAACACCAGGGATGATTGCGATGGCTTGTGCGATCCCTATTATTACTGCATCTTTTAACCCTGTTTTTTCCATATCTTTATATTTGTTTGCCTTTTCAGCAATGAGCATCAGAAAACCTACCGCAACGAGCATCATGCTTATGATCAGTGGTTCTCTCAATGCCTTTTCTACAAAGTCGTTAAGGAGAAACCCTGCAACCCCAGCAGGGATTGAAGCCAGAACGATTAATCCGAAGAGTTTCTGTTTTTTCGTGATAAGCTCTATCCAGTCTCTCCAGAAACAGGCGAGCAGGGCAATCAATGTTCCGGTATGGAGTGCGATATCAAACGACAGGGTATCTACTTCGCCTGTCCAGCTAAAGAACCAGGGAAACAGTATCAGATGTGCAGTACTGCTCACGGGAAGAAATTCCGTAAGCCCTTGCACAATTCCAAGTATCAGCGCTTCTAACATTAATGATAATTATAGCAGAAACAAAGTAGTAATAAGTGTTAACCGTTATCGGTCTTATGTCTCTAAGAAATCTTGTAATTTCTTTCTGATGGTTAAAACCCTTGAATATGATAAAATAGCGTTTAAGAATGGAGGTGATTATATGACAACTAAGACTGTTAAAGTAGAGATACCCTTTCAGAGACTTCTTAATGTTATTGACCAGCTTACCCCTGACGAAAAGTTAGTCCTCAAAAAAAGGCTTGAGAAGGAAAAAGTTACAACCTGGCAGGAAAGATTTGGGAAAGCTTTGCAATATCTGGGTAAGAAGAATAAAGGGTTCTCAGAGAAGGAAGTTGAGGAAGATGTAAAAAGGGCAATTGCCGAGGTAAGGGGTAGTGCGAAGATTTGTAGCTGTCATTGAAACTATTTTTTAAAAGCGAGTGAAACTATTTCAGGTAAAATTATTGGAATTCCTGCAAAAATCTTAATTGGTTATCTATTTCACCGTTACTAATTACTGCTAATAATCTGAGGCTTAACTTTATAAGAACTGAAATCTTTATTTCTGGAGAAACAATAATACCTTTATGTTTTTTATTCTGTTTGAGACACTCTTTATGAAGTCTCATAAAGTCAGCTATATTGTAGGTAATAATAGCTCTTCCTTCAGATGTGGAGAATTCCAGTTGTCGTGAATCATTTTCCCCAAGCATCCCACCGTCTTTTGATGTGAGGACATCATAACCGTAATGGCTTAATATAAGAGCAAGATCAAGAGGAATCATTTCATCAAGATAAAGTTTAAGCGGGGTCACTAATTATATTTTTCAGGGAGGGTTTCCCATGTATATGCTTTTTCTTTTTCCTCCTCAGATAAATTTTCGAACTCTTCTTCTGTTACAAGTCTATCAATGCCAGTTTCGCCTGCAATTAATCGCAGGTTATATTTTTTCATAACCTCTCTAACAGTGTTTTCCTTAATCTCTTTTTCAATTTCATCTCTATGATCAAAATAATAACTGATGGCATCATGGATTTGTGCAAGTGTAAGATAGGGATAATCTCTTAGAATATCTTCTGCAGAGTCACCGCTTTTCACTCTTGCTGCAATTAAACGCACAGTGATTCTTGTCCCTGAAATAATCGGAGAACCTCCACAAACCTCAGGGTTTTTAATAATATAAGGGTGCTCTGTTTTTAACTCTAAGGACATTATTATTGCCTCCTGTATAAAAATACTTGCTTAATTATACCAGATATTTCCTTTTTAAAAGCAGGTTAACCTGTTGACATCAAGTTTAATTCCTTATATTGTAAATTCAAGGATTGAAAGCCATATGATTCAAAGGCACTATCCTGATTAATTCTGGGGACAGATTAATTCTGGGGACACCTTATTTATTTTCTCCCCCTCTTTTAACATAAAACTGAATATGACACCCCAGAATTTAAAAACCGCCTCTGAATTCAGTAAGGTGTCCCCCGAATACCTTTGTCCCCCGAATACCTTTGTAGATACATAACTTAGTTGGAGCAGGCCGTGCAGAAGGCAGCATGGATGCAGCCAATTTAATGAAACCTGTGCTTGCTCGCGGAGAGATACGATGTATTGGAGCAACAACTATAGGTGAATACAGAAAATATATAGAAACAGACCCTGCACTCGAAAGGCGGTTTGAAAAGGTAATAGTAAATGAGCCAACAAGGGATGAGGCAGTAGAAATACTCAAAGGTATCAGGCCCAGATGGGAAAAACACTACAACAAAAGAATTACTGACAAGGCTTTAGAATCGGCGGTTGACCTATCCATAAGATTTGATGTAGATCACCGCTTACCTGACAAGGCTGTTGACCTTGTGGATAAGGCTGGAGCCAAAATGCAGATACCATTTTTGAGCATGGGCCCAGGCAAGAAAACCAATGAACTTAAACCAGAAGCAAAAACTGACATGGATTACGATGAGGTAATGGAATTTACTATTGCACAGGTTCTTTCAGACAAGATCGGTATACCAATAGAGATCATTACGGGCATCTTGAAGGCGAAGTTTCTCGACTCCTTGAACTGAATTCTTTTTTAAAGAAAAAGGTAATAGGTCAATACGATGCGATTGATCGAGTAAGTCAACGACTTCTTATGGTACATACAGGCATTGGAAATAAACGAGGACCTCTATCTGTCTTTTTATTTTTAGGGCCTACCGGGGTAGGAAAAACTGAACTGGCAAAGTCTCTTGCAGAGTTTCTTTTTGGAAGTGAGTCCAACCTTATACGGTTAGACATGTCTGAGTACATGGAACAACACAGCGTTGCCAAACTTGTCGGTTCACCGCCAGGGTATGTTGGTCACGAAGAAGAGGGACAATTGACTGGCAAGCTCAGGACAAAGCCTTATTCGGTTGTTTTACTGGATGAGGTTGAGAAGGCTCATCCGAGAATATTTGATCTGTTTCTCCAGTTATTTGATGAGGGACGTATTACTGATTCAAAGGGTCGGACAGTGGATGCAAAAAACTCGATATTTATTATGACCTCAAATATCCAGCCAGAAACCAATAAAAGGCTTGGCTTTCTTGCACAGGATGAAAAGGATTCAGAGGATACCTCCCTCGATGGTATAAAACATTTCTTCCGTTCTGAGTTTATAAACCGAATTGATGAACAGATAGTTTTCAGGGAGCTTGGAGGAGATGACGTGAAGAAAATTTTAAAAGCAATTCTCAAAGAGATTTGTGATGACCTTATAGAACGATATGATGCCACATTGAAAGTTACTGAAGAAGCTGAGAAATTCATTACTCATAAAGGATATAGCCCTGAATATGGTGTCAGAGAACTTCGGCGTACAGTTGAGAAACTTGTTCAGATTCCATTGAGCAATCTAATTTTAAGTGGCAAATTGCAGGAACACAAATCGTGGCATGTTGTTTGTGATGATGAAGGAATTTTAATTATACCTCAATGATAATGGGCATAATCATTGGTCGTCTTCCCATTGTATTCATGAGATATTTTTTGAGTACGCTCCTGAGTTTAGCCTGTATAAGAGATGCATCAATGAGGATTTCCTTGTCAAGGTCTTCCAGGGTATTTATGACAAGCTCCCGCACATCATTGATTATTTCCTGAGATGCATCTTCAAATACAAACCCTCTTGAAATGATATCCGGGCCCGAGACGATATTCCCTGTGGGTTTTTCTATCGCCAGAAGTATAAGGACTATGCCATCATGTGCAAGTCTGCGCCTGTCCCTCAAAACCATATCCTCGACATCACCAACGCCCTTTCCGTCAATAAATATCCTTCCTGAATTTATCCTCCCGTTTCTGCTTGCCCCTTCCTGTGTAATATCAAGCACATCGCCGTTCTGGAGAATGAAGATATTCTCCTTAGGGATACCGAGTTTTTTGGCAAGCTTCCAATGATACACGAGATGTCTGTACTCACCATGTATTGGCATGAAATATTTTGGTCTTACAAGATTGAGCATAAGTTTCAGCTCTTCCTTTGATGCATGGCCTGAGACATGAACTTCTGAGACTTTTTCGTAGATAACATCTGCACCACGCCTGAAAAGATGGTTTATTATCCTTCCTATGGAGCGTTCATTGCCCGGGATCATGCTTGCCGAAAGTATTACCGTGTCACCTTCTTTAATCTCTATCTTATGTTCACCTGTTGCAATCCTTGAGAGCACACTCATCGGCTCTCCCTGACTTCCTGTGGTGATGACTACTACCTCATTGTCCTTGAGTTCTTTGAGATTATCAAGCCTCAGCCATGTATCCTGAGGGAGATTAAGATAACCGAGGTCAAGTGCAATCTGTGCATTCGCGACAATACTCTTCCCGCACATAATCACTTTTCTCCCGTACATTATGGCAACATCAATTGCCTGCTGGATTCTGTGGATATTTGATGCAAATGTCGCGATGATGATCCTTCCGGGTGCTTTGGCAAATATATCCTCAAATACACGTCTTACTTCTTTTTCAGAAAAAGTGAAACCGCCTTTTTCAGCGTTTGTACTGTCAGACAGGAAAAGAAGCGTTCCCCTTTCTCCATATTCAGCAAATTTGTGAAAATCCATCAATTGACCATCAACAGGTGTAGGGTCAAGTTTAAAATCACCCGTATGGACTACCAGTCCGACAGGGGTCTGGATTCCAAGGCCTACTCCATCTACAATACTGTGTGTGACTCTGATGAACTCGATAGAAAATACTCCAAGATTGATTACATCTCTCGGTTTAACCGGGATAAGTTCACTATCTTCGAGATGATGTTCCTGTAGCTTACTTCTGACCAGCCCAAGTGTGAGGGGTGTACCATAAACAGGAACATCAATTTCCTTAAGTAAGAAGTGCAGGGCCCCTATGTGGTCCTCATGTCCATGGGTAAGTACGATACCTCTTACTTTTTCCCTGTTGTCGAGAATATATGAAAAATCAGGGATGACAAAGTCAACACCAAGCATATCTTCCTCGGGGAACATAAGACCGGCATCAACAACAATGATGTCATTGCCATATTCAAAGACTGTCATGTTGAGGCCAATTTCCTCAACACCGCCAAGAGGGATCACAGAAAGGGTATTTTCCATTAACTAAATATTATACAAGAAAACAAAACTGTCATTCTCAACTTTTTGTCTCACCTTCAACTCTTTTTATCCCTGGCTTGTAATCAACAACAAGCCGCTGATACTCTTCTGACATCAAATGCGATGATATCATGAAATCAGCAGATGCCCGATTACATGCAATTGGAATATTATAGACAACTGCAATGCGGAGCAGGGCTTTCACATCCACATCATGGGGATGCGGTTCGAGAGGATCCCAGAAAAAGATTACAAAGTCCAATTCACCCTCTGCAATTTTTGCCCCTACTTGCTGGTCACCTCCCAGTGGACCACTCTGGAACCTTTGGATTTCAAGACCGAGTTCAGTTGCGAGTATCTGTCCTGTTGTTCCTGTTGCGAATAATTGATGTCTGGATAAAAGCTCTCTGTTGAACTTTGCCCACTCCAACAAATGCTGCTTTTTATTGTCGTGTGCAATAAGAGCAATTCTTTTCTTTTTCTCCATTTTAATCATATCTGTAGCCATAGGTCTTTTTGCCTCCTCTTCTCATAATACCATGTTAATATTATCTTTTGTACTAGAAGTCCAGTGTAGGCGACTTTGGACGAAGTAAAGCACAATTTTTTAAATCATGTTAGGTAATGGTTTTAAAATTATCTTCCATTGGGTCTTTTTATATGCCCATTTATTCTGTGCCTATTGTAAATATCAAAAACGTCTTTAAGATATCTTTGCTACTTCGTAAAGGGTACAATGCGATAAAGAAAGCCGCCCTTTGAAAACCGTGCATCACCTTCATTTTCAGTCTTAAATTTTATTAGTTCCTCCTCAGTTGGAATGTACTTCTCAAAATGATATGGGACATTATCTATATAAAGCGTAACCCCATACATATGTTCGCCAATTCTTTCTTTTTTAGGATGATAAGGCCCTTCCATATCAACAATGATACTTTCCTGTGTTTCAGAGTCTTTAATTTCTATAAGATGCGGTTTCATGATTCCTCCTGATTTGTCTTTTGCATAATGAAAAGATATTTAAATCCTCTAAGATAAAAATTAAATTCTCTTGCCCTTTTATGCCATAAACCTGTATTAGAAGTTTGATTTCGTCTTACTACACAAATTACATCTACAGGTTTAAAAAACTTACTGAGCATCTCGTAGACTTTAAACCCAACAGGGATATAACTAGTATTTTTTCTCCAGTGGTCACCAATAAGCCATGCCATATATTTTTCTGGTTTTAAGATTCTGCGTATTTCTTTAGCAACTTTCTCTAATTCCATAAAAAACTTCTCATCTGTACAAGGAATCTTTCCAATACATTTTGAATGATCGGAGTATTTCACATTATCTGAATAAGGAGAGTCTATAAAAACAAAATCAACAGTGTTACTGTGTAAAGGAATTTTTCTTGCATCATTTTGAATAATATCCTTTCTGTAAGGAGCAATATCGTATCCAATAACTCTGAGACTTAACTCTTTCGCAACATCAATAGTCGTCCCACTCCCACACATTGGGTCAACAACTAAATCATTAGGTTTTGTATATCGCTGCAATAGATTCCATATAACAAAAGCAGGTGTTACTCCATTGAATTTATTATCACCATGCGGTTTGTCTCCATAATTTTGAGTCGGGAAATCCCAAAGGGTAGTAGATTCAAGAATTAGCTCTGTTTTTTTATTTTTTGTTAACACTACCATTATTTATGAGGAGTCGCAAATCTGTTATAAATTTATCAAACATCTTCACTTTACTACTTTCTTCTACCGTTGTCTCACTCATTACATAACTGCCGTCTGTATCAACTTCAACTATTGCTCTGCCTTTCTTTGTAGGTTTTTTTACAGCCAATGTGTCGTCTTCGTCAGGAGTTACAAATAATACTTTGATATCTTTTGTAACGGCATCCTGAGAAAGCTTTATTTTCCAATACCCTGTCTCTGCGATCCTTTCTCGTAGCGTGGATTTACTTGATAGTATGGCGACGACTTTCAAAATACGTGGGTCATAAATAATAATATCGGCATCTGGAAGGTGCAGACCCCATTCTCCATAGTTAACTGAAACTGCACGTTTTACTTTACTTAACTCTTCAGAAAGGTTCTGAGGTTTTGTTCTATCTAATTTGCTTCCTTTTACTATTTTTAAACCTAAACTTTCTACCTCGTCTTTTATAATATGAACTATGAGCTTCTCAAGGTTATTTCCCTTAAATCCTTTCCATGATTGTTCATGGTCTTTTTTAGGAGTCGGATTTTTTAACCAATCACTTTTATGCATTTCTTTGGCTTCAATCAAAAGTTCTGAAATATGCCTATAGGCTTCAATACCATATTTTTTCTTCTTTTCTTCATAAAGGTTTAATAAATCCTGAAAGGTCATATCTTTCTCCCAATTACAATATACTCCATCGGATAAGCGTGAAAATCTTCCTTTCCATTTTTTGCAAATTTTCCTGTCTCTGCGTCTCTCTTTTGTGGGAGGATTTTTGAAGGTATTTCCCTTTTAATTATTCTATCTACTATTAATCCAGAGTTTTGTATACTCTCTGCAAAGACCTCGGCGTTTAAAATCTCCACTTTCTTTAACATGGTATTGCCGATGACATAACAACATCTACCTCCTGGCCTTAATATCCTATAAGTCTCGTCAAAACATTCCTGCATATCTATAAAGAATGCCTCAATTTCTTTAGACATATTCTTGTCTTTTAAAAGCATTTGATTTACGATTGATTGTGCAATTTTACTTTTTAATTGCCTATCTTCATATCGCTTGTATGCTGTTCCAATAAATTCTTTGCGATACTCTGATAGGTCAACTGCATATTCAAGCCACAGTGTGCTTAACTGATGCAGGTCTGCATACTCATAGCTTGTCACATAAGGGCTTGATGTTATCTGAATATCAACAGCCTCATCGTCAACAGGCTGATTTTTGGCATTTCCTCTTTTAATATTCAAATATAAGTCTAAATTGTTTTTAATATGAGAGGGCACAATTGTCCAAAACTCTTTATTCTTTCTTTCCATCTTTTTCAAATGCCTTTTAAAATAAAAAATTGGCTGCTGGATTTTCTTATTAAAATCCCTTGTCGGTTTAGTGCTTCCCATTAACCAGATAGAAACAGTTTTTAATATATGGCTGAAACAGACAGTAAAGAAATTTTGTATGTTAATATCTGGTTCTTCTTTAACTTTCGCAAGGATAATGCCTAATTCTTCTTTTATTTCTGGTTTGAACCAATAATCTATTCTTTCAACATTTGCCTTTGGTATGTATGGTTTTATATGATTAGAAAACAGGGTATCAGATTCTAAAAAAGACAAATCTGCAAGCAGTTCTTCTATTTTTTCCCTTAGCATGGCAGGGTTAATAGGGGTGCTTTTTACTCGGGTAATTAATTCAGAGATATAATTAATATCAGTCCCGCTTGCCCTATATCCTCTTGTTATCGCACATGCGATTGTTGTCCCGCTTCCCATAAAGAGGTCATTTACAAGAGGCTCTTTAATACCACTAATGTATTCATCCATAAGTTTTTCAACCAATTGAGGGATAAATTTGGCAGGATAACGATGATAGCAGTGGGTTAGCTTGGAGGTATCGGAGGGCTTATATTCAATAAATGACCATTCTTTATCAACATCCTTAGATTCAAATAATTCAATTATCTCTGATGGAGCATAAAACTTATCTGTTTTATTTTTAAGTTCTTGCCTCTCTAATAGTGATAAAGTTTCCATATTTAGTTTCATATTATACTGCTCTGCGTAGTTAAAATATAGCTTTTTACTTTTTCACACATATTTTTATTAAATCCAACCCCAATTCCTTTTCTTTCTGTCTGTAAACAAGCAAGCAGTGTTGAACCGCTACCAAGAAATGGGTCAAGAACTGTATCACCAACAAAACTAAATAGTTTTATACATCTCTTTGGTAGTTCAACCGGGAAGGGGGAAGGATGCCCAACTCTCTTTTTACTTTCTCCGCTAAAGTTCCATACGCCGTTTGTCCACTCCATAAACTCTTTTCTTGTTATATCTGACTTTCGGCTTCCGCTAATCTTTTTCCATTCTTTTTTATAAAGGACAACAATGACAACATAGTTTTTAAAACTTTATGCCACCTTGTTCATATCCAAAATATGTTCAAATTCCCATCTTACAGGCCCAGTCCCACAACGGAAACAGGGTTTACATTTATATTCAACACCTTTACTCCAAAATGAAGATGAGAGTTGCTCGACCTGCCTGTTGAACCCACAAATCCGATGACATCACCTTTTGACACAATATCTTGATGTTTGACATTGAACTTCGAGAGATGCATATAAACAGTGTATATTCCCTGTCCATGGTCAAGGATAACTGTATTACCGCCGAAAAACAGCTCTTCTGCCAGAACAACTCTGCCGCTGTTTGATGACCTTACTTCCTCTCCATCCTTACCTTTTATATCTATTCCCCTGTGTACACTTATCTTTTTCTTATTGATTATCCTTTTTGTGCCGAATTTTGTTGTGACATCGTGTTCAAGTGGCAGTACAAACTTTCCTCTCCAAAGTCTGTCTGTCGTTGTTTCAAATATTGCTTTTAGTCTCTCATCCTCCAATTCCACCCTTTTAAGATTCTCACGACTTAAAAATACTCTTTCTTCGGGGAGAGTAAGCCTCTGTGTTGGAAACCGGGTATGTCTTACTACCAAATCTACATTCGTTTTCTTTTCTCCGACACTCACATGAATTGTATACGCCCCTGGCTTTGTTTCCAATCCGACCGCTCCCACAGCAATAAAACAGTCTTTCCCGCAACTACTGAAATAAAACGGCTTTCCGTTTAATGACGCATCTGGTAACGGTGAAGTCTTTGCATCTGCTACCGTAATGATAAAAGCGTCTCCAGGACTGATTTCATAAGGTGAAACCTCTACCTGAAAGGCACTGACAAAGGTATATGTGAAAAAGAATAAAAGTACAGATGCAAAGAAACCTGAAATAGTAGTATATATCTTCATATCAGCCTTTAGAATTATAGCAAAACCTGTTCTCTTGATATAATATCTTATGCTCAAGAAAATTCTTTTACTGACTCTCCTTATCATAGCATCCTCTATACCTTCTGAAGCTATTAATCTGAAGGAATATAAAAATCCTGAGATTATTATTCAGTATGAGCCTTCCCTTGAAAATGCTGCGATGAACCTATCAGGTGTCTACCTCGGAGTCAAGACTGATATCGAAAAGAAACTGAAATGGAAAGTCGAGTTCATCCCGACAACCATCTTAATCCATAAGAGAACCGCATTTCAGGAGATGGCTCAGAATGAGCTCGTTACAGCCTTTGCTCTCCCCGAGAAAAACATTATCGTCATCGATTATTCAAAAATGGAGAGGATACCTTTTGACCTTATAGCTACCTTCGAGCATGAGGTATGTCATCTGCTGCTTCACCACAATATTAAAGAAAGAAATATTCCTAAATGGCTGGATGAAGGTGTTTGTCAATGGGCAAGCGGTGGAATTGCTGATATTATTAATCCCGGAGAAAAAGACATTTTAAAACAGGCTGTGTTGTCAAATAATTTATTTGCTTTGAAGGATATTGCCTTCACCTTTCCTGAACAACAGAGGGGGTTACTTCTCTCATATGAGGAAAGCAAAAGTTTTGTAGAATTTGTTGTCCATGAATATGGGACAGAGAAACTCCTATCAGTTCTCAACAGCCTCAAGAAAGGTGCGACTATTGGGCAGGCAGTACAAGAGAATCTCTCAGTCGAACTGACTGTGCTTGAGCAAAAGTGGAAGAAGAGTCTTATAATACAGTATTCATGGCTCTCATATATTGCAGACCACCTTTACTGGATTGTATTCTTTGCAGCAGCGTTGATAACATTAATTGGTTATCTGAGATTCAGGCAAAAACTGAGGAACTATCGTGATGATGAAGAAACAGGTTAACAACGTGGAGATATGTTCCAAAACTTCCTGAATCGCCCATTGTGCCTGAGACTTCCAAGTGGATCTTTCTTTACTATCTCTGATTCCTTGCCATTTTGAAAGAGATCTATAATCCTGTCAAGAGATTCGTGATGAAGCCTTTCTATATATTTCGTTTCATATACAGAAGGGAGAGCGATATTTTTATCAATAAACCTGCTGAACCTTTCGTGATTTAACCCTGCAAGAAATACCATGCTTTTAAAAATCCGCTTATTTGTCTTAAAAGAAAATACAACCCTCTCAAGAGCACTCTCGAGGAATAGGTCATTCCTTACTTGAACCTTTTTATCTATGGCTCTTGCCTGAACCCAGTACTTCTTGTCAACAATCCCATCCGACCTCAGTTCAAGAAATGTATGTCTTGCATTCTTTCTGCCTATTGTAAGTCGTTCATGCGCAACAGTGTCAGCCGCAAGATGACTCATATAACCATAGACAAACGCTTTCTGTTGCTGTGTCTTTGCAGACTCAAAAAGATTAAACGCAACATCCCAGCTATGAGAGCTTTTCTCGTCAGACAGATACTTCTTCCACATAATAATATCTGCCACGAGATTACCATAGAGAAAATCATGCCTGAATTTTCTTATCAGTGCATATATGCCTGCGGGAAGAAGCGGGCCGAGGAAAAAGATCTCGTTTCCAAGATAAATGTGAGTAAGAGGACCCCATGCAAAGGCAGGAGAAGGTACCAATAAGAATAATATGACGCTTAATAAATGAATCACCTTAACACCAATTTGGAATAATATAAATTAATTTTAACAAACACGCCACAGAAAGTTCTATCTCATTCTGTCTCACCACTACTTCAATCCATTTCACTCAGAAGCCTCACCTGCAATTCCCCTGATTATATCTTTTTTACCAATGATTCCGACTAATTTCCCTTCTTTTACCACAGGGAGGAGATGTATCTTTTTTTCTGTTATTATTGTGGCAATGTCTTCCATAGGTGTCTCATCATCTACAGTCACAACATCTCTTGTGCATATCTCGCCAACTATAGATGCAGCCATCTTTTTGATCTCGACCTCAAGTTTGCTCGTTCCAATAGGGATGAAGGCATCAAACAGTCTGAATATGGTAGGGATATGAAGTCTCTTGTTTTTGCTTATGAGGTCATTTTCAGTGACTATGCCAATTACATTCATATCATCATCAACTACAGGAGCACCACTGATCCCGTGTTTTATGAGTATCCTTGCCAGATCTTCTATGTTAGTGGTTGGTTTCACCGTTATTACATCCCTGGTCATTATGTCTTTTGCCTTCAGCATGCTCTCTCCTCAATGTATATATAAATTTTACTTCTTCTCACGAACAGGTCAGGTTAATAGAAATTCTAACAATGCCTTTTGTGTATGGAGTCTATTTTCTGCCTGATCAATAACGACACTTTGAGGACCATCTAAGACATCGTCTGTAATCTCGTCACCCCTGTGAGCAGGCAAACAATGAAGCACTATTGCGTCCTTCTTTGCATATGAGAGGACTTTATTGCTTATCTGATAGCTCTTGAGCTTCGCCCTTTTAGCCCTCGATTCTTTCTCCTGCCCCATGCTTACCCATACATCTGTGTATACTGCATCTGCCCCGTTTACGGCTTTTTGGGGGTCTCTGAGGATAACGATCTCACTCTTTGCAGAGGCTCTTGCTCTCTTGAGCACATCAGGGTCAGGCTCATACCCTTTAGGACATGCAATCGTAAGGTTTATCCCCATCCTTGAGGCAGCCTCTATCAGAGAATTTGCAACATTATTGCCGTCACCTATATACGCAAGTCGGATGCCCTTGAGTCTCCCTTTCGTTTCGAGAATCGTCATCAAATCTGCGAGTGCCTGACATGGATGGTGCAAGTTACTCAGACCATTGATGACAGGGATCGAGGAATTGGATGCAAACTCTATAAGCATATCATGGCTGAAGGTCCTGATGACAATTGCATCTAAATACCGTGAAAGCACCTTTGCAGTGTCACGGATAGTTTCGCCCCTTCCAAGCTGAATCTCCTTCGGATTCATATAAATAGCCTTTGCACCGAGCTGATAGATACCTACTTCTAAAGAAACCCTTGTCCTTGTCGATGCCTTTTCAAACAGAAGAGCTATACTTTTTCCTATCATTGGGCATTTATGTGCATCCTTGCCTGACTTAAGTTCTATAGCCCGTTTAAGCAGATGATTTATCTCGTGTGAAGATAAATCCCATAATGTCAAAAAATCCCTTTTCATCTTTTGTCTCCTGATTATTTTTGTCCTCTCCTGATTTATGAGAGCCTCTTAAAAACTTCCTCAAGTGTCTCAATAAGACGGTCTATATCTTTCTTTTGTACAATCAGAGGTGGTATGAAACGCAACACATTCCCCGCAGTGCAGTTTATAAGAACTCCCTTTTCAATACATGCCTTCACGATAGGCTCGCCTTCTTTTGACAATTCCATGCCCAACATGAGTCCAAGGCCCCTTATATCCACAATAAGGCCTGGGAATTTCTTCTTAAGCTCTTCGAGCCTTTCCCTCAGGTATTTACCCATTCTGTTACACTGGTCGAGTATAAACCCATCTTCAAGGAGTGTCTCGATTGTTGCTATTGCTGCAGCACATACAAGCGGGTTACCACCAAAGGTTGTCGCATGGGTGCCGGGCTGTAACGCAGGGGCAAACTTATCTGTGGTAAGCATTGCACCTATTGGCACACCGCCACCGAGTCCTTTTGCAATCGTCATAATGTCTGGCGTAATGTCAAAATGTTCATACGCAAATAGTTTCCCTGTCCTGCCCATTCCTGTCTGTACCTCATCCAGTATGAGCAGTAGAGTATGTTTGTTACAGAGTTCCCGTATGTTTTTCAGGTAATTCTGGTCTGGTACCAGCACCCCGCCTTCTCCCTGTATAGGCTCTAACATGATTGCACATGTGTTCTTTGTTATTGCTTTATTTATAGCGCTCACATCATTAAACGGAACGTGTTTGAACCCTGGTACTAATGGCTCGAAACCTTTCTGAAATTTTTCCTGTCCTGTTGCAGTAAGTGTTGCAAGAGTCCTTCCATGGAAAGAATTCTTCGCAGTGATTATCTCAAAACGATCAGAACTGACATTTTCCTTAGAATACTTACGGCTGAGCTTTATTGCTGCTTCGTTTGCCTCAGCTCCTGAATTGCAGAAAAATACCTTATCTGCAAAAGAATTCTCTATGAGCAGTTTTGCAAGTTTTATCTGTGGTTCAATGTAGTAATAATTTGATACATGGAGGAGCCGCTGTGCCTGCTTCTGTATCGCAACCACAACCCGAGGGTGGCAGTGACCAAGAATATTTACTGCAACTCCACCGACAAAATCGAGATATTCTTTACCATCAGAACTCCATACCTTCATACCCCGGCCTTTCCTCAGGACGACAGGGAACCTGGCATAGGTATTCATGATATAGCGACTTGCTTCATCGAAGAATTTCTTAATATCCATGAAAAGATAATAACGGAAAATCCGTTGAAAAATCAAACCCTTACTTCTTATTTCTTTTTATGTATACTATCCTGAGAAATAAAAAGAAGATATAAAAGATGAGATGAACCTAGTAAAATTTCCTCTCAAAGATATACAATTTGTCCTCCTTGATATGGATGGAACACTCCTCGACAAATATTTTGATGACTACTTCTGGGAGCATCTTGTACCAGAAAAGTATGCTGAGAAACACAACATTACATTTGGCAAGGCAAAATATGAGCTCATGAAGCTCTACAGGATCCATGAGGGCACCTTAAACTGGACAGACCTCGACTTCTGGTCAAAAGAACTTGATTTTGATATCCCTGCACTTAAAGAGCAGATACGACATCTCATAGAAGTTCATCCCCATGTCGAGGATTTTCTCAAGATGCTCAAAAGAAAAAAGAAAAAAATCTTTCTCGTCACAAATGCACATTATAAGGCTGTTGACCTGAAACTCAAAAAGACACGTATAGGAAAGTATTTTGATTCTGTGCTTTCTTCATTCGATGCGGGTTATCCAAAGGAGAGCCTTGAGTTTTGGGGGGTAGCAGAAAAACGTCTTGGATTTGATAAAGAAAAAACTCTCCTCATTGATGATTCAGAAGAGATTTTAACAACAGCAAAAAAATATGGGCTCGCATATGTTCTTTACAAGGCAAAGGCAAGTTCAAATATGAAACCGAAACCCTCAAAAGATTTTCTGTCTGTTTTTGATTTTAGTGAATTGATGGATGAGTCTTAGCCCGAAAACATCACATTCTTGGGTGTTCTTTCCTGTAATCCTCTGGTTTTTCCCTTAAGCCTTTTTCACCCCATATCCCGATTCTCTTCTCCCTTGCCTCTCTCTGTGCCTCTTGTAATTCATTGACATACTTTACATCTGGTGGAACAGTATAAAGCATTGCATATCCATTCTTGAGCATCAAAAGGTTAATTATCTCTCCATGATCCGTACAGAGATATGCGAGGATACGGCCATACTTATCCCTTTGTTCAACATCGAATTCCAGTGTTACCTTCCACCCTGAGAGACTCAAGAGTGTTTCAAGATATTTTTTTGCCTTCTCTCCCCAGGGTCTCTGTCCTATTTCAGGCGCATCTATCCCTATGAGCCTCACCTTTTCTTTTTTCTTATTGATGATAACACTGACAGTATCACCATCATGGACTTCCACGACAGAGACAACAGATGTATCTTTACTCCGCTGTGCTTCAGGAGGATATTTGTCATAAATGAAATAGACAATTGTAGATATAAAAAAGAACAACAATGCACCAAATTTCATTGTTTTTCTGTTCATGTTTTATTATAACTTTTTACTCATGATTTTTAACTGAATAATAGTCCTCACAGAACCAATTGTTCCTGAGCTAAAGGAAGGCAATCTTAAGAAAGCCTCGGCCAAACCCCTTGAATGGAGATGAAAATTAAAGTGTCGTTCAGGTAAAATTTGTAAAGAAAAAAAGAGATGAAAAGGACATAGGTATTGATAAATAGTTTATGTCAAAGGGTAAACTCATATAAGTAGGTAGAGAAATAGAAAAATAAAGTCATGAAAAAAATATTCTATAGCTTTACGACCACAATGATAATTATTTCGCTCTTCCTGACCATTATTTCCTGTGCTCCTGGAATATATCTGAAAACAGAGGGAGCAAAGGTTACAGAGATATCAGGAATGTATACTCTCATACTTTACGGGGGGAGATATAGTAACGACATCGAAACCATTGCGATTCTGGATAAAGAAGGTGACAACTATACATTTGAAGTATATGCACCTGAATTTGATTACAAGATAAAACAAGGGGTCCCTGCAAAAGAGGCGCTGGAGGAGGCAGGAAAGTTTATCAGGTTCCACCATTCCTTCTGGCAATTTAGGTTGAGCAGGATTATTAATCCTACAGGGAATACGATCGGATATGAATTAAGACCGCTCTACTACCCTCCTGACTTCGGTTATACTGATGTCCTCGATGTCCTTTATGTAATTAAGGACAGTAAGGTGACAGTCACAATAAGTCTCATACCAGAAGTACGAAGAATGCTCTTTGATGATGATAGACCTTTTCTCCTCAGGGGAATAATGAGGAGAAGGTAAAAACAATTACAATCACTCATTGATTTTCACCCTCCCCGGTTTTCCTATCTCTCCTTCTATTGAATAATGGAATTCACGGAATAATTGTATTGCCCATAAATTCGTCATCAGATGTTGTGTGATGCAGGAAGTAGTAAATTCTGATTCCTTGTTACAGATTGATAAATATAAAACTATCTGGTCAGGGAGATGCTGATCAAAGACTACATCTGAATGGTAATAGTTTATAAATTCTCTTGCTGTTTCTTCTCCCACAGTCTCTGCCCGCTTTCCCCTTTCACCAAGGGATGTAAAGCCTGCTATAGATTGTTCTGATTCTGACTGAAGAAATATAAATGTTCCTTGCCCTGGCGTTGAAACATTCAGAAGTTCTATGTCAACAGGACATCTAAGGCCTTTTATTTGAGAATGTATTTTTTCTAAGAGGGCATTTCTCTGCCTTTCGGCTATGGACAAGGGCAGATTCCCGACACCTGAATATCCTTTTAATCCTGACATCATACCCCTTTCCATAATCCTCAGGGGCCTGATTTCCTTTGCAGGAAATATTTCTGCCCTGATTTTCCCTCCCCCTTTTGGATAAAAACCATACGATTCTATAGTAAGCTGAATATCTATCCCCAGTCTTTTTAAAACCTGAATAAAAACCCCTTCAACATAATGAAATGATGGGCTATAAGGGACATGGGTACCTCCTTTCAGAATTACGGTATTCTTTTTTTCTGAAAATAAAAGGGCTGGAATAAGTGTCTGAAGAACCAGAGAGGTAGAGCCTGCTGTGCCAATGTCAAAGAAAAATTCCCCACCTTTTACTTCATGAGGTGAAAAAGAAAGCTCTGTTGACCCCGCATAGTCACCAACAACTTCAGCAGAAGAGAGGAGTTGTGCTGCCCTGACAGACGTGAGGTGCTGTGGCATCAGTCCAGGTCTTTTCCGCCCTTTTCTTATGTTCACTATCCTGAACGGTTTTTTATAC
>VGWZ01000003.1 GCA_016873595.1 Nitrospira sp. | reverse complement strand
ATTGTAGAACCTGCACCAACGTATGCACCTTTCCCTATCTTTACAGGAGCAATAAGTTGGGAATCACTTCCTATGAACACATTGTCCTCTATTATCGTAACATGTTTTTTATATCCATCATAGTTACAGGTTATTGTACCTGCTCCAATATTAACATCCTTCCCGATTTTTGAATCTCCGAGATAGGTGAGGTGGGATGCTTTTGTACGGGAGCCGATTACTGATTTCTTCACTTCTACAAAATTTCCTATCTTTACCTCTTCTCCAATTTCAGAACCCGGCCTTATGTGAGCAAATGGTCCAACAGAGGCTCTCCTCTTCACCACAGACCCCTCAATAAGTGTTGAGTCCTTGATAATCGCACCATCTTCTACGATGCTATCCTGAATCCGAACATTTGGATAGATTGTACATCCCTTTCCAATTCTTGTATTCCCTTCGAGGTGAACATTTGGATAAATCGTTGTACCTTTGTCTATCTTCACGTTTGAGGATATATATACTGAATTGGTATCTATAAAGCAGATGCCCCTGCTCACCCACTTTTTTATTATCCTGTCTCTCATTAACTGCCTTACCTTTTCAAAATCTTCTTGAGTGTTCACCCCCATGAACTCATCTTCAGAGACAATGCAATATACACCTATCTTTATTCCCTTATCTTTCGCAACCCCGATTATATCTGTCAGGTAATATTCCCCTTTTGATTCATTAAGCTTTATCTCCTTTAAGAGATGAAGGGTATCAGCCTCAATCGCATATACCCCGCTATTAACTTCTTTTATCTTTTTCTGATGTTCTGTTGCATCCTTGTCCTCAATGATTGATATAATGTCACCCGCGCCATCTCTGATGACCCTCCCATATGAACCCGGGTCTTTAGTAATAAATGAGAGTATGGAAATACTATTCCTTTTCTTACCATGGAGTGTTAAGAATTTTTTAAGAGTCTTTGACAGAATCAAGGGCGTATCTCCATTCACAACAACAACTGTCCCTTGAAATCCTTTGAGTGCAGTCCATGCCTTGAGAAGTGCATCTCCTGTACCCATTGGCACTTTCTGCTCCGCAAACAAGATGCCTGATGCACGATGCATGATGCCAGATGTATGATTTTTTTTATTATGTATCTTGCATCTTGTATCCTGTATCTTGTATAGCGATTCTTTTATTTCTTTAAGATGTTTTCCTGCCACCACAACAATCCTGAGAGGATTAAGTTCATAAAGGGTATTTAAGACATGATGAAGCATTGGCATACCATGCAGCGTATTGAGGACCTTTGGTAAAGATGAATTCATCCTCTTTCCAAGCCCTGCAGCTAAGACCACACACATTATCTTCATTATTTCGACTCAGATATCCTTGCAGGGGTAGCAATCCCGCCTGAAAGGATGATCTTAATCCCTTCATCTATAGGGATGTCAGTATATAAGACTTCTTCATCTCTGAAGAGTGCGATCTCACCGAAATAAAGAAGGTTTGTGGGTATGTACACAGCCCTCAGAAAGGTTTCACCTCCGCCTTTCTCTGATTTAATTGTATGCTCTTTTGTGAGGAATCCGAATGCATACACACCTGATTTTGGGTACTCAACGATAACAAATTTCTTAAATGCTGATCCATGACGCTCCGGCGAAAAGGCATCAACAAGCTGTTTGATAGATGTATATATACCTTTTAGTAAAGGTATTTTGAGAAGAATTTTTTCTAAAAATTCTATGATCTTCCTGCCTATGACATTTGTGGCGATAATACCTATAATAAAAATAAGTATTATTGCTGAGATAAATCCGAGACCCTTCACATGATAGCCAAGAATTTTATAAAAAAAAGGCTTGAGCAATCCATCAACAAAATCGAAGAACCACCCTATTATTAAGAAAGTAGCGATAGCAGGAATTGAAACAAGGAGTCCCGCAAGGAACCTTCGCTTAAAGGTGGCACGAATGGAAAAAGTTCTTCTATGTGGCAATCTTAGCCATCACCTCGTCAGAGATATCGAAATTGGTATATACATTCTGGACATCCTCATGATCTTCAAGTGCATCCATCAGCCTCATCATCTGCTCTGCTGACTTTTCATCAAGGGCAATATAACTCTTAGGAAGCATTGTGATCTCTGCAAGAGATATCGGGATGCCTGATGCTTCGACAGAGGCCTTTACTTTGTTCATATCCTCAGGAGCTGTGATAATCTCGTAGTTGTCTTCTTTAGGGTCATTTCTCATATCTTCAGCGCCTGCGTCAAGAGCTATTGTCATTATTGCATCTTCGTCAATCTTTGTTTTTTCAACAAGAATATATCCTCTTTGTGTAAACATCCAGGCGACACAACCAGCTTCACCTAAGTTACCACCATTCTTACTCATAATATGTCGTACCTCGGAACCTGTTCTGTTTCTATTGTCAGTAAGTACTTCTACGAGTAGTGCAGCACCACCAGGACCATACCCTTCATATATGGATTCCTCATAAGACACTCCAGGAAGCTCACCTGTGCCTTTCATAACAGCCCTCTTAATATTATCATGGGGCATGTTCACATCTTTTGCCTTTTCTATCGCAGTCCTCAGCCTTGGATTTCCAGTAAGGTCCCCTCCTCCAAGTCTTGCAGCGACTGTAATCTCTTTCGCTATTTTGGAAAAAACCTTTCCCTTCTTTGCATCAACCTGTGACTTCTTATGCTTTATCTGTGCCCATTTTGAATGTCCTGACACTGCAATCCTCCGGATAAATTATCCTGTCTCATTTTGTATCATGTTTGGTTATTGTAATCTGGTTATTGGCTCTTTTCGCTTAATCCACTTATGACATATTCAATCAAGTACAAATTTTATAATAATTCTATAGGAACAATACTGTCAAGCCTCAATTCCATATTCTTTAATCTTTGTGAGAAGTGTCTTATAGCTCACTTGAAGGAGTTCAGCCGCCCTGCTCTTATTCCCTTTTGTGTCTCTGAGGGCCTTCACAATATGCTGGGTTTCTGCAATCCTTAATGCTTCTTTTGCTGTATCCCCGAGAGTTCCTTCCATATGAAGAGATCTCACCATGGACTCGGATGCAGCTCTCTGGCTGAGCACAACATGCTCCGGGGTAATCATTTCTCCATCACAAAGGATAACAGCCCGCTCTATGGTATTTTCGAGTTCTCTTACATTCCCTTTCCAGTGATAGCTCATAAGTATATCGAGCGTTTCTTTTGAAATAGTTTTTAGAGAAGTCTTTATTTCAAGGCAGTACTTATTTATGAAGTAGTCAACAAGCAAAGGTATATCTTCTTTTCTCTCCCTCAATGGTGGTATCTTTATGGGAAAGACATTGAGTCTGTAATAAAGGTCTTCCCTGAAAAGCATTTCTTCAACTGCCCTTTCAATGTCTTTATTACTTGCGGCAATAATTCTCACATCTACATTAATGCCTTTCACACCTCCTACTCTTTCTATCTCACCATCCTCTATCGCCCTGAGAACCTTCGATTGAAGTACGAGATCCATATCACCAATTTCATCAAGGAATATTGTCCCCTTATCAGCAAGCTCGAATTTACCAAGTTTCCTTGAATCTGCACCTGTAAATGCACCCTTTTCATGTCCGAAAAGCTCGGATTCAAGGAGCTCTCTCGGTATTGCTGCACAATTAATCGGTACAAATGGATAATTCCGTCTATTACTCACGTTATGGATTGCCCTCGCAAAGATCTCTTTTCCTGTACCACTTTCGCCAAGGAGAAGCACCGTTGTCTTTGTGGGCGCAACTTTCTGGACCATCTGCGCAACGTCTTCTATTTTATTGCTTTTCCCGACAATTCTCGGGAACTCAAACTTTGATGCAAATTCCTCTTTCAACAGGATGTTCTCTGTAAGAAGTCTCTGTGTCTCGAGTGCCCTCTTTATAAGCAAGAGGAGGTGGTCTGTATCGAAAGGTTTTGTAATAAAATCGAACGCACCTTCCTTCATAGCTGTAACAGCTAACTCAACAGAACCAAACGCAGTCATGACAATAACAGGTATGAGCTGATTCTCTTCTTTTGAAACTTTAAGGATATCTATACCGTTTTTTTTAGGAAGTTTAAGGTCCGTAAGGACAAGGTCTATTTTGCTCTCTTTCAGATACTTCATGCCTTCTATACCGTCCCTCGCAATGATAACTCTGTAGCCTTCAGACTCGAGAGTCTCCTTCAGCATCTCTGACATTGATTCTTTGTCTTCTACTATAAGAATGGTCTCCATAAAATAGTTACATCCTCGCTTCTCTCAGGGCATCCTTACAGGCACATCCTCTCTTGTCTGAAATAAGGTGAAAGGTCTCTTTTAATAAACCACTTACGTGTCCGCTAACTCTTTTCATCATTTCAATAACTTCTGTTGTAGTAAGCCTTTTTTCTGTTATCCCTGCAGCATAATTTGTCACAACTGCAACACATGCAAAACAAAGCTCACCCTCACGTGAAAGTGATGCCTCGGGCATAACTGTCATCCCTACAACATCAGCACCAATGCTCTTAAAAAATATAATTTCAGCTTTGGTTTCAAGCCTCGGTCCATCCACACATACATATGTCCCTGATTTCATTAATGCTATCTCTGACTTTTTGCCTGCTTTAAGAAGAGATTCTCTCAACTCATCGCAATATGGTTCTGTGAAGTCTATATGAACAACGTCATCACCGTCATAGAATGTAGACTCCCTCCTCTTTGTCATATCTATAATCTGATCAGGAATTACAATTGTTCCGGGCTTCATCTCAGGACGTATCCCGCCTACTGCATTCACTGATATAACCCTTTTTACACCAAGTTCCTTGAATCCCCATATATTTGCCCTGTAGTTTATCTGATGAGGTGGGATATGATGCGGTGAGCCATGTCGCGGAAGGAATACAACCTTTACACCTGATATTTCTCCGAAGCGGTAAGTATCTGAGGGATCACCAAAGGGAGTTGTCATCTTTTTGTGTTCAGTAATAATGAGGCCTGGTATATCGTAACAACCGCTCCCTCCTATAACTCCTATCTTCAACATATTATTCGCATTCCTTCGCTTCTACGTTTTTATGAATACATAATAGCAGATTATTAAAAATTGTAACAGCCAATCTCCACCTCGCTAAACTTCCACCACCTTTGATATAATGTGACATGCTTGATCATGATCTTCACTTAAAAATCTTGAAGAAAACTCTTTCATCCGGCGGTGACTATGCAGATATATTTGTTGAGTCCAAAAAAGTAGTTATTATTCATCTTGAAGACAACAAGATTGAAAAAGTAATTACAGGTGTTGATTCTGGTGCAGGTATCCGCCTTATCTATAATGGCAAGTCTGCCTATGCATACAGTAATGATTTATCCGAGAAATCTTTATTGACAGCTGCATCTGAGGTATGCAGGGCTGCATCCGGTACAAACACTGATTCTGTCATTAATCTCAATACGAAAATCCCTTCCTTATCGTTTGACATAAGGTTATTTCCAGAAAATATTCCGATTGAGAAAAAGATGTCACTCGTGAGAAAGGCAAATACTGTAGCCAGGGGTTTTGACCATAGAATACAACAGGTAAGTGCAACCTATAATGATTTCATTCAGAAGGTTCAGATCTCAACATCAGACGGAACAATTATAGAAGATGAAAGGGTTCATACACTGGCTGCAATTCATGTCATTGCATCAGATGACGGTATCATACAGACAGGATACGAACTCACAGGTGGTTTAATAGGCTTTGAGCTATTTGATGACGTGAATATAGAAGAGTTAAGCCTGAAGGCAGCAAAAAGAGTTGTGATGATGCTCACCGCGAGAAGAGCACCTGGTGGAAGGATGCCTGTTGTAATCTCGTCTGAGGCAGGTGGCACTATGATACACGAGGCCATAGGCCACGGTCTTGAGGCTGACCTTGCTCAACATGGGCTATCTGTATTCTCACGAAAGACAGGACAGAAGATTGCATCCCCTCTTATTACCGTAATAGATGATTCAACTCTCTCAAAGAAAAGAGGCTCTTTCAGGTTTGATGACGAAGGTACATCTTCCCAACAGACCGTCCTAGTAGAAAATGGTATCTTAAAAAGCTATCTGTACGATAGACTGACTGCGCTAAAAGATGGGGTAAAATCAACAGGGAATGGCAGGAGGCAATCATACCAGCACCGGCCTATACCGCGGATGACCAACACTTTTATTATGCCAGGTACTATGTCCCCTGAAAAGATTATTAACTCTGTAGAGTATGGCCTCTTTGTGAAAAAAATGGGAGGCGGACAGGTAAATACTGTCACAGGTGATTTTGTTTTTGAGGTACAGGAAGGCTATCTTATCAACAAAGGAAACAGAGGAGAACCTGTGAGAGGTGCAACACTGGCAGGTAATGGGCCAGATGTCTTGGAATCTATAGATATGGTTGGCTCTGATTTAGGGTTTGCTATCGGGACATGCGGTAAGGATGCACAAGGAGTTCCTGTATCGGATGGGATGCCAACCATCAGAATACCCGAGATAGTAGTTGGGGGTGCAGTAGTATGATACTGTGTCAAATTAAACACAACCAATAGATAAGAATCCACACATTCTCAGCCTGACATCGTTATTTTTCAACATGTTATCGCTGGCATCATGTTTGCTTATGCTTTAAATAATCATGCGACTCCAACGTACCTTAAAACAGGAAGTGTGCTTTGAAGGCATAGGACTTCACACTGGAAAGTACTCAAAGGTTTGCCTTAAACCAGCACCAAGGGACACAGGTACATTATTTGTAAGGACAGACAAGGAAATGGTAATAAAGGCATCCATGGGATCTGTTATAGATACCGCCTTTTCAACTACTCTCGGGTATAATGGGGTAAAGATCAGGACCGTTGAACACATGCTTGCAGCCCTGTCTGGCCTGGGAATAGATAATGTCATTATAGAAGTCACCGGACCTGAAATACCTATCCTTGACGGAAGCTCAATGGAGTTCATAAGCATAATTCTCAAGGGAGGAATTGCAAAACAGGGCAAGAAAAGACCATATATCAAGATAACACGTCCTATAGCCTTTACAGATGGTCACGCTGAAATTGCAGTTTTCCCTTATGAGGGGAGGCGACTCACCTACAGAATTCATTTTAATCACCACCTGCTCGGAGAACAGCAGTTAAGCTTAGAACTCTCAGAAGAAGTCTTTGCCAAGGAAATAGCTCCAGCAAGGACTTTCGGGTTTCTCAAGGATGTCGAGTACCTTAGGGCAAACGGATTTGCCAAAGGTGGTTCTCTTGATAATGCGATAATACTCGGCAGTGATGGTATACTCAATCCATCCGGTCTGAGATTCAAAGATGAGTTTGTACGTCATAAAATGCTTGATTTAATCGGTGACTTCTCTCTGCTCGGATTTCCTATTATCGGACATATCTTTGCGAGTAAATCAGGTCATTCAGCAAACCTGAGGTTTCTGAAAAAGCTCTCTGCCTATCGGGATTGCTGGGAAGTTCTATCAGAAATAGAACAGCAACCAGCCGTGATATATACTTAATAATCTATTAATTTCAATAGGTTATAAATTTTACTTGAATTTTTACCCGGAATTAAGTTTCACTATTATGGAAGACCGCAAAAAGAAGTGGCTGGAGAATTTCTTCTCCAGCCACAAATAGTGTTCGCACATGTAAAGGAACCTTATTTCTTCTTTGCGGTCTTCTTTGCCGGCTTCTTCGCTGCTTTTTTCTTTGTTGCCATTAACTATTCACCCCCTTTCTATCCCGCTTACCTCTAAAGGTAACCGCGGGCGACTCTGAGTTCAAAGCCTCCCTATCAATGTAATTCTTTTACCTGATAAAAGTCTTTTGAGGTTTGCATCCCTCTTTTTCTTCTTAAGTTTATATTCGTCTTCATCAATGAGAGTGCAGTTGATCTTTATATCAAACCTTCTTTCTATATCCTTAAGCTCCTTGGTAAGTGATGACATTGCGCCGATAACATAAAGATCGACAGTGCTTACATCCTCACCTTCTGCATACGGACCATAAAGAACAGCAGCCTTCGCACCAGAAGCCCTCAACACTGCCTTGAGTGCACCCGGTAATCCGAGAGACTTTGTGATAAGATTTTTTAGTTCAGCAAAGAGCGGGGATTCTTTGTTTGCCTGAAAATACTTGAGATTCACAATCTTCTCACTATTCACGATACCCATCTTCTCGAGGTTATCAAGTTCTCTTTTCACACCAGAAGGATTTTTTCTGAGAATTGTTGCTGCCTCTCTGATATAGAATTGTTCGTCCGGGCTGTTCAGAAGAAGCGAGAGTACATCTGCCCTTATCGATGATGAGAATAAACTCTTTAACATTACTTAGTTTATACCACAATAGATTCTATTTGTCAACAAAAAAATCACATTTAAGAACAGGAAATGCATTTTAGTGAACAATTGTTGTTTAATGCTGTTTTTTGAACAACTGTTCTGAAATTGTGAACTGTCACTTTGCTATCCATATAACCTTATCATCTTTCTGACCCTTCTGAGATTATGGGAATCATCTGATTCTTTCTTTTTCGGTGTCTCAAGAATTAAAGGGATATCCCTGAACGTTGGATAGTGAATAAACTGAAACAAACCTTTTGAACCTATCATTCCGAAACCAATATGTTCATGCCTGTCAACGCCTGATCCAATCTCTCCCTTTGAGTCATTAAGATGAATAAGTTTCAATTTGTTGATACCGATATATTTTTCTATATTATCCGAAAATTTTTGTATGCCCTTATCATCTCTGATGTCATAGCCTGCAGCAAATGCATGACAGGTATCAATGCATACACCTTTTATTAATGGTGTTTTCACGCTGTTTATAATATCTGAAAGGTTTTCTATGGTTATCGAGATGTCACCTTTCTCGCCAGCGGTATTTTCGATAATGAGTCCCGCATGCCACTGACCCATTGTCGCAACTTCATTTAATGCACGAATCGCCCTCTTCCTTGCAATACTCTCGTTACCTCCTGATGCACTTCCCGGATGAAGTATTACATAATCAGCACCGAGGGCATCAGCCCTGTCCATTTCTATTACGAGCAGGTCAATAGATTTCTTTTTGAGATTATCATCTCCTGATGCTATATTTATTAAGTACGATGTGTGGATATACACAGGTGAGACATCAAAATGTGTTTTCTTTGATTCAAATAGTGCTGCTTCTTCTTGAGAAATAGATTTTACAGCCCATTCCCTGGGGTTATGAGAAAATATCTGTAACGTATTGCATCCAAGGGCATGAGCCCTCCCTACACTCCGATGTAATCCTCCTAGAATAGAGGTATGGACACCAAGCCTGCGCAACATTTTTTCCTCTCAGGATCTCTATCTTGACAATTCCTTGATTGTATACCCAAAATGACAATCTTCCCAGTTACAATTTTATATATGTACCCGTTCAGAAATGTAAAAATATCATTAAATTTTATTTGACAAACCTTCATCTACGTGATAACTTTAATTTCAGAAATGCGAACAAAAGGAGGTGAAATCTATGGCCTGCAAACCGGGACATAAGGAGCCCAAAAAGACTGCTAAGAAAACAGCTGCGAAAAAGAAAAAAAAGTAAGGGCTATTTCTTTATTCCCTCTCGGGCGATCGCTATTTTGCCTGTCCTGACAAACTCCTTTATGCCCATGGGCTTAAGGAGTTCGACAATGGCTTCTATTTTCTTTTCGTCTCCTGTCACTTCTATAGTGTAAGTCTTCTGGCCTGAATCTACAACCCTACCCCTGAATATCTCTGTAAGTCTGAGAACTTCTGCCTTATCTTCCTGTCGCGGTGCAACTTTTATAAGCACCATTTCACGCTCGACATGATCGAGCTCTGTCATATCCACTACCTTAATGACATCTATGAGTTTGTTGAGCTGCTTTGTTATCTGCTCTATTATCTGGTCATCACCACTTGTCACTATGGTCATAACTGATATCTGAGGGTCTATCGTCTCTCCCACAGAGAGGCTCTCAATGTTATACCCCCGACCGCTGAAGAGACCTGCAATCCTCGAGAGAACCCCGAATTTATTCTCGACAAGTAGTGAAATCGTGTGTCTCATTTTATTTCACAGCCTTTAGCTTCTTTTCAGGTTTTTCTTTCTGTTCCTCAAACATCATCTGGTCTATCGCTGCACCTGCGGGAACCATCGGATAGACTTTTTCCTTCCAGTCGATGATGAAATCCATAAACACAGTTTTCTTTATCTTAAATGCCTCCTTGAGAACAGGCTCGACCTCACTCGGTTTTGTTGCCCTGAAGCCAACGGCACCGTAGGCTTCTGCTACCTTCACAAAATCAGGGACAACGTCGAGATGGCTATACGAGTATCGTTCATTAAAGAAAAGCTCCTGCCACTGCCTGACCATGCCGAGATAGTGATTATTAAGTATAGCGACCTTTACAGGCAGGTTATTGATCACAGCGGTTGCGAGTTCCTGGATATTCATCTGTATACTCCCATCTCCTGCTATATCAATCACAAGCTTATTAGGATGTGCAAACTGTGCACCGATCGCTGCGGGGAAACCATACCCCATAGTACCGAGACCACCTGATGTCAGAAGGGTTCGAGGTTTATCGAATTTATAGAACTGCGCTGTCCACATCTGGTTCTGGCCTACTTCAGTGGAAATTATTGCATCACCCTTGGTAAGTTCATAAATTTTTTCCACAACAAATTGTGGCTTTATCACCTCATCTCTATAAGTATATGTCATTGGTCTTTCCTGTCTCCATTCATTTATCTGTCTCAGCCATGCCTTTCGAACTTCGCCCCATTGCTCCTTCACCTCTTCTTTCAGAACCTTGTTCAAGACAGTAAGAACTCTTTTTACATCACCTACTATTGGGACATCCACGCGCACATTCTTTCTGATAGATGTCGGATCAATATCTATATGGATTATCTTTGCCTCAGGTGCAAAAGCATCAATCTTACCAGTCACCCTGTCATCAAATCGCATACCTATTGCAATCAGCAGGTCAGCACCTTGAACTGCCTTATTTGCATAATAGGTCCCATGCATGCCAAGCATACCAAGTGAGAGTGCATGTGTGCCAGGGAAAGAACCAAGTCCCATCAAGGTCATTGTGACAGGTACTTCTGCATACTCTGCTAATTCTCTGAGATCCTTTGAACCCCCGGAAAGTATGACACCTCCACCAGCAACGATAACTGCTTTCTTGGATTTTGCAATCAGATGTGCAGCCTGAGTTATCATCCATTTATTGCCTTCATACGTTGGTTTATAGCTCCGTATGTCTATCTCTGGCCAAGTAAACTCTGCTTTTGATACTGTCACATCCTTTGGAAGGTCTATAAGTACAGGGCCGGGACGGCCTTCACGTGCTAAATAAAATGCCTCTTTTACAATCCTCGACAGGTCTTTTACATCCTTTATAAGATAATTATATTTTGTACATGGTCTTGAAATACCGACTATGTCAGCCTCCTGAAAAGCATCATTCCCAATAAGCATAGTTGGCACTTGTCCGGAGAATACAATAAGGGGAATAGAATCCATTGAGGCTGTGGCTATCCCTGTTATGGTGTTTGTTGCACCTGGTCCTGATGTCACAAGAGCAACACCAACCTTGCCCGATGCTCTTGCGTAGCCATCTGCTGCATGAACAGCCCCCTGTTCATGTCTTGTGAGAATTAACTGTACTTCTTTATTGTCATAAAGGCTGTCAAATATATTAAGCACAACACCACCTGGATAACCGAATATATGCTTTACGCCCTCTTTTTTAAGAGACTCAATTAATATCTCAGCGCCTGACATCTTCACGATACTTTCTTTCTCCTCTAAATGACTATTAATTTTACCATAAAAAGGGAAATTACTTCATTACCGCCCCACTTCCTGCAGAACTCACCATCCTTGCATATCTTGAAAGGTATCCTTTCTTTATCTTTGGCTCTGGAGGCTTCCATTTGCTCAGTCTCTCTTTAATCTCCTTATCCGAAAGCATCAGATCGATTTTCCTCTTCGGTATATCTATCTTTATTCTATCACCATCCTTGATTATCGCGATAGTCCCGCCTTCCATTGCTTCAGGAGATATATGACCTATACACGGTCCCCTTGTGCCTCCTGAAAACCTGCCATCTGTAATAAGGGCAACTGATTCGCTTAATCCCATCCCTGCAATGGTTGCTGTTGGAGAAAGCATCTCCCTCATTCCAGGTCCTCCTTTTGGACCCTCATACCTGATCACTACAACATCCCCTGCCTTTATCTTTCCGTTAAGAATTGCCTTCATGCCATCTTCTTCTGAATTGAAAACTTTTGCCACACCTTCAAAACTCATCATATTCTTACTCACTGCAGACTGTTTCACTACAGCGCCATCAGGTGCGAGGTTTCCACGGAGTATGGCAATTCCCCCCTCTTTATGATGGGCTTTGTTTAATGGTCTTATCACATCTTCATCTGTAATCACTGCTGTATCTGCTATTGAATAGATGCTCTTGACGCTCACAGTGATAGTATCATGTACCTTTTCCCTGAGCCTATTAAGAACTCCTGGTATTCCTCCTGCATAATCAAGGTCTTCGAGGTAGTTCTTGCCTGCCGGGAGCATATCACAAATATGTGGTGTTGTTCTGCTTAAATGATCAAAGGTATCGAGTTGCAAATCAACACCTGCATCATGAGCTATTGCAGGGATATGAAGTACTGTATTTGTTGAACCTCCAAGCGCAAGATCAACCATTATTGCATTCTCAAATGCCTTCCTTGTCATTATCTTTCTTGGAGTAATATTTTTCTTTATTAACTCAACAATACGTCTACCGCTTTCAAAGGCAATTCTCTTCTTGTTCGCAGATACCGCAAGCGAAGTGGCACATTTTGGAAGGCTCATCCCGAGGGCCTCTGTCACACATGCCATTGTATTTGCAGTATACATCCCCTGACACGAACCAGCACCTGGACAGGCACATTCCTCAAGGGCCTCAAGTTCTTCATCATTTATCAAACCCTTCTTATATTTACCGATTGCCTCAAAGGTATCATTGACAAGCGAAAGCCTTTTCCCTTTAAGACGGCCAGAGAGCATTGGCCCTGCGGTAACAACTATTGAAGGAATATTAATCCTTGCAGCAGCCATGAGCATGCCAGGTGTAATCTTATCACAGTTTGTGAGAAGCACAAGCCCGTCAAACTGATGCGCCTCTGTAATTGCCTCAACAATATCAGCAATGAGTTCCCTTGATGGAAGTGAATAATGCATGCCTTTATGTCCCATTGCAATCCCGTCACATATACCGGGAATCCCGAAAAAGAACGGGTAACCACCGCCGGTATGTACGCCCTTTTCTATAAATCTCTCAAGATCCCGCATCCCTATATGGCCAGGGATTATATCGGTAAAGCTCGTTGCTACACCAATAAACGGTTTACTCATCTCTGTCTTCGGGACACCAGTAGCATAAAGGAGTGCCCTATGGGGAACCCTCTCCAGTCCTTCCTTAATGATCTTGCTTCTCACTATGACCCCCTTTTTCTCAAAAGCAGTTAGTTGTCAGTTATTAGCTGGTATTTAACTTTTAACTTTTTATTATTTTCTTCTCAGTTTGAGTGACTCTTTTTATAATTTCTTACAAGTTCTGCCATTCTGTCTTTCTTAAGGAGTTTCTGCTTTTGTATCCTTTTCCTTTCAATCTCTTCCTCCGAGGTAAGATATCGTTTGTTGTCAAACTCCTCAAGGAGATTCTCAAGATCTTTGTGCTCTTCAGTAAGCCTCCTGAACTCCTCATTTTCTCTTTTTAACAGCTCGACAATCTCTTGTTCTTTCAATTCTCCCTCCTATTTTTTGAAAAATATCATATTTTTAAAACAAAAACAATCCTAAACATTCCTATTTCCCTATTATATGCTCTGATAGTTTGTATGAATTCTCTATACAGTCATTCACACCAATTCCGCGATAAGAGTTGCCGGTGAGATAAAGTCCTGTGTGCCTGCTCATGATCCCTTCAATTGTCTCAAGCCTTTTCAGATGTCCAACGGAATATTGCGGTATCCCCATTTCATGACTATATACCTTTACAAAATCTGGCTGTGCTTTTATACCCATGATAGTCTTCAGCTCATCCATAACCATGGT
The DNA here is from genome assembly GCA_016873595.1 of Nitrospira sp. Lineage (GTDB taxonomy): Bacteria > Nitrospirota > Thermodesulfovibrionia > Thermodesulfovibrionales > SM23-35 > VGWZ01. The sequence continues at coordinate 13,800 of VGWZ01000003.1, read as the reverse complement.
TATCAATCTGTTTTCATCCTGCATTGCAAGTTCTGATGCCCGTGCGCCTCCCAGCATACTCCTGAAAAGCACATAACCCTCTGGAGCTCTGTTAGGGAATATGCTTGAATCCCACAGTGTCCCAAGTATCTTCCTGCCTTCTCTGTAAGGCACAAGAAAACCAAATCCATCGGGTTGTGTTATCTTCTCCTTTCTAAACCCGAGACACACAACTGAAATCGAAGGATAGAACATACCATTAAGAGCTAAAGATAGTTTCTTATCAAAGTCCTTCACAATCTTTGACGCAACATGGGCAGGAGTTGTAATCACAACTGCCTCTGCCTCAATTTTTGAATTATCAGAGAGATACACAAGATAGTTGTTTGCCTTTCTGTCAATCGAGATTACTCTACTGCTCGTCCTAAGCCTTTCTACCAGATAATTTCTCAGAGTAGTAATAATCACTTCCATTCCATCATAAAATGAAGATAGAACACCGCCAGGACCTGGCCCCACTTTTTTCCCGGTTTTCTTCGCTTCTTTCTGAAGTTTCAGCATTGCCTTTATGAGGCTACCGTATTTCTTTTCGAGCTCATATATTCTCGGGAAACAACTCCTGAGGCTCATCGTTTCAGGATCACCTGCATATACGCCTGATGCCATCGGGTCAATGAGTTTTTCATATGCCTCTCGGCCAAGTCTCCTTCTTGCAAAGTTTGCAAGCGTCTCATCATCTTCTTTACCCTTTGGTACAAAGATTTCGTATATAATCCTCAGCCTGCCATAAAGGCTTAGAAGATTCGAAGAAAAAAATGAAGCAGGTGATTCAGGTAAAAGATGGAGTTTCCTGTCAGAAAATATATACCTTTTCCTTGCAGCATCACTGCTTCTCAGAGGAGCGAGTCCAAGTTTTGCAGTAAGTTTAAGGGTCATTGGTCTGTTATCTAAGAAACCGTTTACACCACTTTCGCATAGAAAACCGTCTACCCTATCAGTCCATATCTTGCCCCCTGCTCTTTTTTCGGACTCAAGGACGATAATATCTAACGCGGGATCTCTCTCGAGGAGAAAGTAGGCTAAAGAAAGACCGGAAATTCCTCCGCCGATAATAATCAATCTCATTTTATATCCACCCTATCTCCTGTACACCCCTTATCACTATATCTTTTAATGCCTCAATAAATAGCGAATGTGTATTCAAAGAATCTACTCTCTTAAGCGTCATCCCCTTCTTTTGGGCCATATCTTTATATAATATATCTATCTCGTACAGTGTCTCAATATGGTCTGAAACAAAACTTATGGGGACTACAAGAATATTCCTGTATCCCCTTTCAGCGAACTTTTCAAGCATTTCTTCTGTTGAGGGTTCAAGCCATTTCACAGGGCCACTTCTGCTCTGATAAGACAGATGCCATTCTATATTGATTTTTTTTACGACCTCTTTTATCGTCTCCTGTATCTGGTGTACATATGGGTCTCCCTCAGCGATAAAGCTCACCGGAAGGCTATGGGCACTGAAGAGAACATGGACATTCCTCCTTCCTTCAAATCCCCCCTTACCCCCCTTTTCTAAAGGGGGGATGGGGGGATTACTTGAAAAATTCTGATTGAACGATTCAATGCCCTTTTTAATTACATCCACAAGTGCATCTATATATAAAGGATGGTCAAACCACGATGAGATACAAAAAATTTCCACAGGATAACCTGACACAATTTCTTTGAAGTTCGAAAGTGCAGAGCCTGTTGTTGCACGTGAATAATGAGGATACAGGCTCAGTGCAATAAGCTTTTTTATGCCATCATTACAGATTTCGGGAATCACTTCCTCTATAAAAGGATGCCAATAACGCATCCCTACATAAACCTTAATCCCCCCTCGCCCCCCTTTACTAAAGGGGGGATGGGGGGATTGCAGCAGTGATGAGTTAAGTGACTCCTCGAGGGCTTTTGCCTGTGCAGTGGTGATATCAAGTATTGGAGACTTCCCTCCTATCAGGCTATATATTTTTTTTGTATTTTGTGCGCGAAGACTTGATATCAACCATGCAATAGGCTTTTGAAGAAACGAAGGACCAAGTTTAATAATACCCCTGTCAGAAAAAAGATTATAGAGGAAGGGCCTCACTGCTTGAAGGGAATCAGGCCCACCGAGGTTTAAGAGTAATACGCCTATGGTATTTTTTTCAGTTTCACCCAAATCCTTAATCCTGATTCTTTATAGTTAAAAATCTTTAGGCTGTATCTTTATTGAATAAGTATACCACATTGTTCCCCTATATCAGGAACGTCTTATTCGAGACTAAATATGACTCAATCTATGGACTGCCTTGACTAATGCAATAACGTTTTTCACAGGTGTTTCAGGAAGCACTCCATGTCCCAGATTAAAGACGTGGCCTCTTGCAACCTCTCCTTTCCATAATATGTCTTTAACCCTCTCTTCAATATCTTCCTCTGAAAGAAAAAGTGCACAGGGGTCAAGATTTCCCTGAACAACAACCTTTTTACCGAGCTTTTTTATTGCATCAGCTATATCAATCCTCCAGTCAATTCCAACAATATCTGCACCCGATTTCTTGACCTCGTGAAGAATTCCTGCACAATTATTTACAAAATAGATTATCGGGAGCCCTTCTCTCTTCAATTCATAAATTATTTTCTTCACATAAGGAAGTGCGAAATTTTTATAATCAATGGGCGAAAGCATCCCTGCCCATGTGTCAAAGATTTGTAATGCCTGAGCACCTGCCTTTACCTGAGCAGAGAGGTATAAAATAAGAGTTGCAGTCAATTTCTCCATGAGATAATCAAATAGTCTTTTGTTCTGGAACATCATCTTTTTTGTCTGGAGAAAATGTCTTGAGCCTCCACCTTCAATCATGTATGTTGCAAGTGTAAATGGTGCACCTGAAAACCCTATAAGAGGCACTTTATTTTTAAGCTTTTCTCTCAGAATCTTTATCGACTCAAGAATAAAGGGCATGTCAACTTCCGCATCTGGAATAATCAACCTGTCAACAGCAGATTTATTTCTTATGGGCTCACTAAATACAGGGCCATCTTTATCTGAAAACACAAGTTGCATACCCATTGCTTCAACAGGAATGAGAATGTCTGAAAATAGTATTGCTGCATCAACTCCAAGGATATCAACAGGTTGAATAGTAACCTCTGCAGCAAGTTCAGGTGTCTTACAAAGTGCAAGAAAGTCAATATTTGCACGTACTGCCTGATATTGAGGAAGGTATCTTCCTGCCTGACGCATGAGCCATACCGGTGTGTACTCAACTTTCTCTCCTCTACATGCCCTTAGAAAAATGTCGTTCATAATACCCCCTAGTTTTAATTTTTAATTTCTAATTTCTTTTTTCTTAGCTTCAAAGGCATATATCCACAGAACGGTTCTTCTTCAAGATAATCTCCGTAGACTGAATATGCTCTTGCACGGCATCCCCCGCAGACAGTTATGTACTCGCAAGAACCACATTTTCCTTTATAGGATTTAAAGTCACGGAGTTCTCTAAAAAGCTCTGAGTTTTCCCATATCTCTCTCAATGATTTTCCCTTAAGATTTCCTGCAGGTTTTGGAAAGTAGCTGCATGGAAGCACGTTGCCATCAACATCTATGAGACAAATAAGTTGCCCTGCGATACAGCCTTTTGCACCACCTGTCGAGAATTTCAGCGTCCTTCTCTCAAGTTTAACTCCCTCTTCTTTTGACTTTTGCAGGACTACCCTGTAGTAATGTGGTGCGCACGTTGCCCGTACAAGTATATCTTTCTCATCTTTTTCCATCTGATAATGCCACTCGATGATTTCTTCATAATCTTCCTTTGAAATCAACTCATTCATTATCTCCTCACCCCTGCCGGTCGGAACTATCATGAACATATACCATGCAGATGCTCCGAGCTCTTTTGCGAGTTTATATACTTTTGGAATCTCTTCCTGATTTCTCTTTGTAAAGGATGAATTAATGATGAATTCAATGCCATGATTTTTAAAATATCTTGCTGCACGTATACTTCCATCAAAGGCGCCTTTTTGATTTCTGAAATCGTCATGCACATCTTCTATTGAGCCATCAAGACTCAGTGATACGATCTTTATTCCTGATGTTTTTATCTTATCGCAGATATCATCTGTCACAAGTGTCCCATTTGTCGCAAGGCACATCCTGAATCCTTTATCTCTGCCGTATTGCGCAATATCAAATATATCTTTTCTGAGAAGTGGCTCACCTCCTGAAAGAACCACGACAGGCTTTACATAACCTGCAATTTCATCAATAATCCTGAATGCCTCTTTGGTGGAGAAATCAGGATGGTCTTTTACTTCCAATTCGGATGAAGAGCGGCAATGAATACACCTGAGATTGCATCTCCTCGTCATTTCCCATGCAATCCATTTAGGTACAAATTCCATTATATCTCTGCCTCTACCAGCTTTTCCTTATCTTCATGGACTTGAAGAGACAGAAAGACCCGTTCTTCTATCGCACTGAGCATGGGGTGAAATGTTGACGCATCGAGTGCAGAAATTGCAGCTGCACCGTACCGGAAGGCAAGATTCTGTGCCTCTTCATTAGTTAATTTGTCTATCTTGTTAAAAACAAGGAGTTTCTTTTTCTCAGACAGATGAAGTTCTTCAAGTATCTTCTCCACAGATTCTATCTGTTGTTCAAAACGGGGGGTTGATGCATCAACAAGATGGAGTAATAAATCTGCATCTTCAAGTTCCTCAAGTGTTGCCCTGAAAGCTGCCATAAGGTCTTTAGGGAGATTTCTTATGAAACCAACAGTATCTGTGACAATAACATCCCTCTCTCGAGGAAACCTCAAACGTCTGCTCGCAGTGTCAAGGGTTGCAAACACTTTGTCCTCAACAAATACAGAGCTTTTTGTAAGAGCATTAAGAAGTGTTGATTTCCCTGCATTGGTATACCCAATAATTGAAACAATCGGGATATGTTGCTGTTGGCGTTTATGTCTCCTCTGACGTCTTGCCTCGCTGAGGGATTTAAGTTCCTTTTCGAGAATGTGTATCCTGTCACGTACCCGTCTTCTGTCTATCTCGAGTTTCATCTCTCCAGGTCCTCTGCCACCTATCCCACCCATTAAACGGGACATGGCGGTTCCTTTTCCTGTGAGCCTTGGAAGTCTGTATTTGAGCTGTGCGAGTTCAACCTGTACCTTACCATCCTTGCTATGTGCGCGTCGGGCAAATATATCAAGGATAAGCTGCGTGCGGTCTATCACCTTGAGTTCAGTAGTCTCGGCTATTGCCTTTATCTGCGATGGACTGAGATCCTGATCAAATATCAGAAGTGTTGCACCCATATTCATGGCATTAATCACAAGCTCTTTAAGCTTGCCTTCACCCATCAGATATTTCGGGTTAATTTTATTGAGCCTTTGTATAACGCTGTCAAGGACATGCACATTACTTGATCGGGCAAGCTCCTTCAGATCTTCTATAGAGTCCTCTTGCTCGTATTTTGGTCTTGCAGAAACACTTACCAATATCACCCTTTCCCGCATATCTCTCTGGTCAAAGGTGATCGCCCTTTCCATCTCTTCTTCAAGAGATTCTATAAAAGTATCAACATCCAGTTTAAATTCATAGAAATTATCCGGAGGTAAAACCTCTATTACTTTTTCCGACCCCTTAGGCATGAGATGTGCCAAATAGATTATTCCTGGCAATCCATCTTTTGCACTTATTGCAGCAATCAGGTCAAACCTTAATAAGGCGAGGTCTGTAAAGTCATCCTTATTAAGAGGCTCTTCTTTCAGGTGGGTATGCACAAGTCTGAGTCCTCTTAATGCCCTTCTTCCTACAGGATACTCCTCAAGAGGGGGAACAATGATTCCCTTTGCATTTCCAACAATTACATGGGTAATTGCGCCGTCTCTATCAATGAGTACCCCTATCTGACGGCCTATTTCAGAAGAAAGTTCTGTAAGATATTTTGCGAGCTCAGGGGTAACGATCTCACGGTGTACCTTTCTCCGATAAATTCTCTCAAGCGAGTTAAGGTAGCTGGCCTTGAGACCTGTTAGATTTCCGTAAAGTGCTGGTATTTATACCCTCCGTATACTTCTATTATAGCACAACTTTTTACTAAACAAACCTGCAAAAAACTAATATTATAAATCATTCACAAATTATAGTTATAATGCAGGTCATAGCATTTTCGCTCATTCTCGATCCCGATTAGCTATCGGGATCTCCGAGGTAAATTCTGACAAAGACAGAATTTAAAACCGCTCAAATACAAGACCTGCATTATTTTACTATTGCTTTATGGATAATTGATATTATTGTGTATTAAAAAAAAGGGAGGATCTTATGAAGGTTATCTCTGAAAAAACCATCAATAGAAAGACTTTGCAGCTAGTGCAGGGAGATATTACAGAAAGAGATGTAGATGCAATAGTAAATGCAGCTAATTCATATCTTCAGCACGGTGGCGGAGTTGCAGGGGCAATTGTAAGAAAAGGCGGACAGATAATACAGGAAGAAAGCAACAAAATTGGCTTTGTCCCTGTAGGCAATGCTGCCATTACTGGAGCAGGCAAGCTTCCCTGTAAGTATGTAATCCATGCAGTCGGCCCGAGAATGGGTGAAGGAGATGAGAACAATAAGTTAAAAAATGCGGTTCTGAACAGCCTGCGACTCTCATCAGAAAAAGGGTTAATGAGTATCTCTCTCCCTGCAATAAGCTCGGGTATATTTGGGTTTCCAAAGGATAGATGCGCAGAGATATTGGTAAGAGAGGCATTAAATTATATAAAGGAAAATCCAAAGAGCAGTCTTGAGTTGATTGAATTCTGTGTCTATGATGACCTCACAATGGAATACTTCAAAAAAGAGTTTGACAAGATCAGTTAAAAGGTATTATCTCAAGATAATGAGGTTGTGAAAGAGATATTTATGGAGATTATTTATTGTACTGAATACTTATTTCGTAAGAAATACTTGCATGGTCAGAAGCAAGCAATTCGCTTTTTCCGTTACACACAAGTTTTCCTTTTCCCGACTTCTTATGGTTTTTAATCATATCATTAATTACTGAGGTCAAATCAAACCCACCGTTACTGCAGCCTTTTATCATGCATTCCATATTAAAATAGGCATAATTCGTTGGGATGACATTCACAATACGCACCATGAGAACCGGATTTGCTCCTTTCTGATAGTAAGTCATATGAATTACTATGTTTGAAACTTTAGGAAAGCGTTCTGAAACCAGCCCGGCAGCAACTCTTCGTTGTTTGTTCAGCTCTACCATTTCCATATAATTTTGTCTGTGTGCCATTTTCCCCTTCACAATATAAAAAGTCCCCCTGCAGAGCAGGGGGACTTTTGCAGTCAATTAGAGCTTCACTACATTGATTGCCCTGGGACCTTTTGGGCCCTTTTCAGTTTCAAAGCTGACTGAATCACCTTCAGCAAGGGACTTAAATCCGTTGCCCTGGATGGAAGAATAGTGGACAAAAAAATCACTGCCGTCTTCGTCTGTGATAAAGCCAAAGCCCTTAGACTCATTGAACCACTTTACTGTTCCGTTAGCCATCTCTTTTACCTCCTTACTTATAAACTAAAATTTCAGATTGAACATATGCATAATAAAAAAGGGCCGCAAAGCTAAAAGTCTTTGCGGCCCTTACAGTGACAAAAACTTCTGAAACTTCAATAAAAGATTACCATGCAGGAGAATAAAATGTCAATATTTATTTCTAAGGATTGAGCATTCTCCTTGTTTTTTATGATATAATGTCGAAAAATCAAGGAGGTCACATTGGCAAAACACGCTGGAGCATATAGAAGTGATAAACGAAGAAAAGAACTGTCCCGCCTGAAAAAGCAAGAAGAAAAAAGACAGCGACGTTTGAGCAAAAAAGACAGTACCGAACAGGAGAGTGAAATGACAGATTCAGAGGGCAAAGACAGGGAACAAGAAAATTAAATCGATATGAATTTGCTTTATAGTCTTGTGATAAGTTTCAGTAGTATCAAAAATTATTTTTGTACAGCTCAAAACTTTATACCATCTTAATTGGGAAAGGTTGTTTTTGACAGATGAGGCCGGTAATGTACTATCTCCAGTATCTTTTTCTGTACCTCTTCAGGCGTCATGATAGAACCACCGAGTCTCCCATAAAATAAAACATCAGATCTCCCATTAACTGCCAGTCTCACATCCTCAACCATCTGGCCAGCATTCATTTCTATTGTAAGAAAACGCCTGTTTTCTCCTGCGAGTATAGATAGTTCTCTTTCAGGAAACGGAAAGAGCGTAATCGGTCTAAAAAGACCTACTTTAAAGCCTTCACGCCTGAGCCTCCTTACAGAAGACAGAGCAATCCTTGCAGCAATGCCAAAGGCAACAACTAAAACCTCCGATTCTTCAGTAAAATAGCTCTCAAATTTCACCTCTCTATCTTTCATCTTTTTGTATTTTTTCTGTAGCAGATTATTTCTCATCTCGAGTTCACCCTCTCCCATATAAAGGGATTTTATCACCCGTGGTTCCCTGCCTTTGCATCCATCAAGTATCCAGTCCTTTTCAGGAAGTTCTGGTTTTGTGTACGGCGTTGGATAAAAAGGTTCCATCACCTGGCCGAGCACACCATCTCCGAGTATCATCACAGGATTTCTATATTCCTCTGCCTTATCAAAGGCGAGCATGGTAATATCCCATAACTCTTGCAGGTTGTAAGGTGCATAGACGAGTAGCCTGTAGTCGCCGTGTCCTCCACCTTTGACTGCCTGAAAATAATCTGCCTGACTGCCTGAGATATTTCCGAGACCAGGTCCGCCTCTTTGAATATTCACTATCACCGCAGGGAGCTCTGAACCCGCAAGGTAGGATATACACTCCTGCTTCAGGCTCATTCCAGGACTGCTTGAAGAGGTCATTGCCCTTGCACCTGCTGCAGATGCACCATAGACAATATTTATTGCAGCAAGCTCACTTTCAGCCTGAATAAAGACACCCCCTACCTCTGGCATCCTCCTCGCCATATATTCAGGTATTTCATTCTGAGGAGTTATTGGATATCCTGCATAGAAGCGACAGCATGCCTGAATTGCAGCCTCTGCAATTGTTTCATTGCCTTTCATGAGAACTTTTTTATTCATGCTCGAAAATTATACCACAAAAATCTCAATCTGTTCAGTGAGTTCACAAAAAATCACTTTTTTACCTTCTCATTTGAATTAAAATATTACAATAAAAACAAACAGGAGGTAAAACATGTCAGACAAAAGCCTTGAACAGTTAGTCATGTTAGCTGAGATAACAGCAAAAGAGGTATCAGATGGACAATTAACCTTGATGAGATTCGAAAACGGATGGAAGGTAATGTTTGGCATTCCGATTCTTAATTCTGAGGAAAGTGAAAAAGTTTCAAATTATAAAGAATTCACCACCCTTAAAAATGCTCTGCGTCATTTGGTTGGTGAGGTGTAATGTTTGAGCATTTATCTTTATCTATTGAGGTAACTGTCTTTGAGTGGCATTCAAAATTGTTCTTCTTAAGAATTTCTTGAGATTATTCTTTCTGAGATGCTGAAAGCATTAGGAAGTGGTTAGGATTTACGGTTAAAAAAGTGTAAATTTTAATTAAAGAACAAAGTAAAAATTTTGAAAGCTATCTTAAATTTAGTTTATGACTCTAAAAATAAACGTGGGGACCCTGTCAAATAATGCCGAGCACTACCAATGCACAAACAGGAACTGGAATTGAACCGTTCACTACCCATGTATTTCTTGAGGTAGCTCCTGATTTTGGCTTCCATTCTTTGCCGTCAAAACTCCATATATTTGATGATGTGGCTCCTGATTTTGGTTTAAGTTCTTTACCGTTCCATATATATGTATTTGAAAGAGTAGCCCCTAATTTTGGTTTCAGCTCTCTCCCATCCCAGATATAGGTATTCTTAAGAATTGCCTTAGATTTAGGTCTTAACTCCCTTCCATCAAAAACCCATATATTCTCAAGTTTAGATCCTAATTTTGTTTTTATTTCATTGGCATTCCAAACGTAAGTATTTGATAGGGTTGCATCTAATTTTGGTTTAATTTCTGCTGCGTTTAATACACTCGACAAAAAACAAGATAAAATAAAGAGTAGAAAAATTAATTTCTTATGGAGTTTTGACATCTTTTCTTACTCTCTTACTAAAGAATAATCAAATAATTCATCTAAAATAGTTGAGCTGGCCATCCCATTGACTAAAACAAGCCCATTCGGAGTGAAGCGAATTTCTAATCGATTCGGCATAGCCATGATTTCTGTTTTAAGAGCTTGGTAACGAGGAGTTAAGAAATGAAATCTTTTATTAAAAGAGCCGACCCATGGTCTTGAGAAGTCTGCGAGTTCTCGGCGATATGGCCCATCGATAAGAAGGTCTGAAACTGAAACTAATTCATGCCACTCCTTCGTGGTTGATTTTTGAATCTCCTCTAAGACATAACCTGTGAAGGTTACAACTGATAACCCAGCATTCTTCATTAGCCGTCCCAATGCTGCTAAAGGCTTTGCTTGTGCAAAGGGTTCACCGCCGAGAAATGTTACACCTTCAACATCAGGTCCATTTAAGATCCTCTCAGCGAGTTCTTCTACAGAAACTTTTTGCCCTCCATTCTCATCCCATGTTTCAGGTACTGCACAGCCAATACATCGAATTGGGCACCCTTGCACCCAGAGGCAAGCCCGCTTACCAGGGCCTTCGGCTTTTGTTACTGACAGAAATCTATGGATATTCAGAAACATGCTCACAAATCCACTACACGACCTGACAATCCATCAGGTTGTTGATTATTTTGAATAGGAGACGCAAATGCAAGTGTTTTAATGCGCTCCATGTGATGCGACTTTAACCCTAGTATTTCACCAAAATGATCAACCGATTTAAAGCCACCTTGCTTCTGAAGCGAAACTGCCCTTTTTGCGAGAACAGGGCCGACACCAGGCAAAGCGGCAAGTTGTACTTCAGTGGCAGAATTTAAATTAAGTAGCTTGTTCTCAACTATCGGCGGAGGCACTGGTACATCAGCAACAGAATTATTTGTTATTGAAGAAACTGGCGGTATTTGCTGCAGCTGTATAGGCGGCACCACTACTTCAGTTTTATTTGAGGTATATTTCGAATGGGCTGCTTGAAGTGGAGTAGTGGCTTCCTCCCCAAAGTCTGAAGAAGTTTTATTGCGACTTATTGAAGCTGTGGTATCGTCGCTTGCTTTTCTCAAAGTTTTATCAGTGCTGATTGGTTTAACAGTTCTTGAGGATGCTTTTTCATTCTTAGAAAAAACCTTGTCACCACTCTTTGAACGAATAAGCTTATAGCCACCAAAAATAAATAGTCCTGCCAAGATAAAACCCATTACTGGACTTTTTGGAGTTCCTTTAATTACATCATCAAACTCGCTCCCCAATGCAATAATGCCAAAAATCAATAGTATCCATCCAAATACTTTTTTCATGTATTTCTCCCTTGAATTGATTGGTCTTGCTGAAGATCAAGATGGACTGTCTGTTCCTCATAATATTCTGGAGTATAAGAGGATGTATAAGCTTCAGCATCGAGGAGTTCTTCCAAAACCCGTATGTAATCAGTACATGCCTTACCCTTGATCCCTTGTGTTTCAGCCTGAATTCGCCCATCAGGATAAATCCTTATTTGAACTCTTTTCTTCATAAATGCCTCCCTCAAAAATCTATTACCCGTTTGCCAGCTGAGGTAGAAGACCCCTTATAAGTTTTCAATAGCGCTTTAATCTTCAATCTTTCGACTTGATGAGGCTGTAAATTTAAAAGGTGCCCTATCTCTTCAAAAGTGCTAAATCCTCTTAACTTTGTTCTCTCTTCGACTATTTTTTGAGCACCGGATAGATTTATACCAGGGAGCTTTAACAATTCGTCAATAGTAGCACTATTCAAATCAATGTCTTTTTCATTCTGGAGAGTTTTTGGTATAGTGGGTGCGTCTAATGCATCATCAAGTGACATGAATGATTGTGGTTCAGCAGTGGCCTTGGGTGGCGGTGTTGGCGAAGTTTTTATTTGAGGTGGCGCTGTCGGTATAAGTGCTTCCAACTCCGGTGTCTGCAGAAAAGGTTGCCAATCCGTCATCCCCTGCCTCCATGCGAAAGATTCGGAGGGCACAATCTGACCAGATGCCAACATGCCCTTTATCGCATTTATTTCGTAAGGTCCAAATTGACTCCCCGAAATAGAGATATACCAAACTGTAGAAGCATTAGACGATTGCTCCATAGGAATGCCATTTACATACGCGGTTTTTATTCTATTTATAAATTGAATAATTGCCTCATTCTTTTCCTTGTTATTAATTACCTCTATATGGTTACCCGCTCCTAATTCAATTTTATTCTTAAGAAAGCCTCCAATTTTTGCAGAAGCAATTAACTTCGAATATTCTACTGCTTTGGGTTCTTCGTTAATGTTTCTCCAATATATTCTTTTTGTTGTAAATGCAAACCCATCCTTTGCGTGCCTCATTATTGAAGTCTCATCAAAAATTGCAATAAGAAGCTCATCAAGCTGAGGCTTTAAGTAAGTACTTTTGGCACCTGAATAGATAGTTGAAGAGATATCTGGAAATATATGAATTCTACTGGTAGCATTAATAAGATTATGAAATGATTCCAATACATATTTCTCTATAGTATCTGGTTTCCGCTGATATATCTTTTGCCAATCCACCTTTTTTCGCCACTTTACCGAACAAGCAACGTCAATACTATAGTATGAAAGACAAAAATAGAGAGATTTGCCAGAAAATAAGAGAAATTCGAAAATCAATGAAATTAACCCAAAGTCAGTTTGCAGAGATCTGTAATCTAAGCGAAGATAGAAAGATGCGTAACAATTCCTACTATTAAAACCCTATACAAAATTACAAGAAACCTCAAAATGCCAGTTGAAACATTATTATCTTCTTCTTATAAAGAAAAGTACTGCGAAGGCTTATCTGACGAATTGACATCTCTTGTTAATTACCTCAGAACGCGATCCATTGAAGATATCAAACTAATTCATCAGATAGCTGTCAAAATATTCGAGAGGAAGAAATAGAATTAGTTTTTAATAGCCTTTAGATATACTCCTTTCGTCTAAAAAAAATAAACTTTTTTTTGAATATGCCCTCTAAGCAGGCCTTTTTACCTCCAGCCCCTCTATTCTCCTATAATCCTTTTCATCATACGTATATACAGTGGAAAAACCTTTTTCTAAACCCCAATAACCCATTACTGCATCAGCAAATTTGATATTTTTTTTCTTCATAGGTTCCTGTTGCCCTTTTAAAGACATCTTCCATTTCACATTTAAATTCATGGGTATTCAAAATAGCCTCTACAACTTCTCTTATAACCTTTTTCTCAAGCTTATAATATTGCTCTAAGACCCAGACAACCTCAAGAATGGCAATAGGCAAAATGTATAAAATGACTTCTTTCTGTAACTTTGGACAGTGCAATTTTAATATCGGAGGTAAAGTCGAAGGGATGTTGCAAAACAGCGGGAATACAATACAAAGCTATGTCTATATCATTGAAATCTTCTGATTTCAAGAAAGAACCAAAAAGGTAGCCAAATATAACCCTTCTGTCTTTACCTAATATTTCAGAAATCTTCTCTTTAATCTCTGATAGCATGAAAGGAGTCTATCAGATACTGAAAAAATCTGTCAAATCAACATTCTTTCTTACCCGTTGTACCCCTTCGGTTTTTTTCAAGAAGGGGCTTGGGAAAAGTTCAAAAGACACTAAGAAAATAA
>VGWZ01000002.1 GCA_016873595.1 Nitrospira sp. | reverse complement strand
AAGATAGTATTACGGATTTCGGTCTTTACGCAGAGAATAAAATCAAAACTTATATACTTATTTCACCGTATAAAACAATACGTTCCACGTGATTTTGATAATTGCAATGCATTTGGATGACGCAGAAAAATATTTATAGGAGGTGGACTAAAAACAGTATAAATATTAGCGTTGAATAGAATAATTCTTTAAAAACCTTGAGAGGCTTAGCTCTACAAGTATGTCTACTTAAACTGCATTTTTTGGGATAACAGAGGTTGGTACTGTTGCAGACGTTGCTTTCTATGTGTTATCTTCATCAATGTCGAACTCCCAGTGATATGACTTGTAGAAAGGATTTTGACATGATTACTGGAATGTTTTCAGTACAAAAAGAGTTTAGCGTAACATTGAAATAGAATCAATAGCTCACAGCTTTACCCCGGCCAACTCTCGATGGGATCGGTAGAGCGGACTACATGCATTACTGCTTTACCTTAAATTTCTCTTTGAGTGCCTTCTCAACCACTTCAGGGACCAGCCCTTTTACAGGTCCACCAAAGGAAGCAACTTCTTTTACTGCGGTCGAAGTCAGGAAGCTATATTCTTCACTTGGCATTAGAAAAACTGTCTCGATCTCTGCATTGAGCCTCCTGTTCATCATAGCCATCTGCATTTCATATTCAAAGTCAGATACAGCCCTCAATCCTCTAATAATTGCAATACCCTTTATATCCTTCACATAATCTGCGAGCAGACCATTAAAAGCCTCAACCCGCACACCGTCAAGGTCTTCTACAGATTTTTTTATCATAGTAAGCCTTTCTTCAAGACTGAATAACGGTTGTTTTTTCTGGCTCGGTGCAACTGCAATTATTATCTCATCAAATATCCTGAGACCTCTTTTCACAATCTCTAAATGCGCAATAGTAAATGGGTCAAATGTCCCTGGATAGACTGCTACCTTCTTCACCGGCTCCCTCCTTTATGCTTCATAGTTCATCCTTTCTCCTGTAAAGTGTCAGCATGGTATCTCCATATCTATAGCTCTTGAGCATCTTCAATTCACCCGCAGTTTCAGGCAGCTTCTTCTTAAAAAAGTGCTCTACTATTACTGTGCCACCCCTATTTAAAAGTCTTTTTTCAGCAATCAGGGGAAGCGTCTTCATTATCTCCTCTGAATAATATGGGGGATCAAGAAAAAAAATATCGAAATATTCTTTTTCAGCATAAGCCTTTTTGAGAAATTCGTAAGCACTGCAATTTACCACTATCACTTTTTTAGAAAAACCAAATCTTTCAGCATTCTCCTTAATCATCCTTGCCCTTACTTTGTCTGGTTCAACGAAGACTGCCTTACCTGCGCCTCTCGACAATGCTTCAAGACCTACAGTCCCTGTGCCGGCATAGAGGTCAACAAAGCTCGCCCCTTCAATTCTGCCCTTCATTATGTCAAACAGTGCTTCTCTGACCTTGGATGAAGTGGGTCTGAGTTCTCTATCATAAGATGTCTTTGAAAAAAGCCTTTTTGGAGCTGTCCGCCTTCCCTTTGCTGTACCACCCGAAATTTTTATTCCTCTTCTCGTGTGAGACATATACCATAGAATTTCTATATTGAGAATATTGAGAACTTTCCTTTTATAAAAGGATTAACTATGGAGGCGTCAAAAGGTGTATATTCTTTAATCCTGACCTTTCTACCTTCTACTTCTATCCTCCCATCTGAAAATAATCGTATAGCCTCAGGGTATATCTTATGTTCGTATTTCAGTATTCTTTCAGAGAGTGTCTCCTCAGTATCATCCTGAAATATCGGTACTGCAGCCTGAATGATTATGGGGCCTGTATCCATGCCTTCATCCACAAAATGGACAGTACATCCAGATATTTTTGCACCGTATTCAAGGGCCTGTCTCTGTCCGCGTAAACCAGGGAATGCCGGAAGTAATGCGGGGTGAATGTTCATTATTCGGTTGGGAAATGCATCTATGAGGGGTTTTCTCACAATCCTCATAAAACCAGCGAGCACCACTAATTCTACATGCCTTTCCTTCAGTTCCTCCGCTATTTTTATAAAAATTTCATCCTTTGAATGAAATTCCTTTGGCCTTATTATAAGATAGTGAATACCATGTTTTTTTGCTCGCTCTATGGCAAACGCTGAAGGATTATCAGTTATCAAGAGGGCTATTTCAGCATTCAGTCTTTTAAATTCTATCTCATCTATGATTGACTGGAAATTCGAACCCCTTCCCGATGCAAGTACGCCTATTTTTAATGTTGACATGAATATCCTACATGCTTATAAGTTTATTTCTATGTAAGACTTTTCTCTCAAGCCTTTAATCCAGCTTTTATATTGAGTTAAAAACCGATTCTCGAATAATTGCCTGCGAACCTTCTCTTTTATCTCATCGATATTCTGTGTAGATACTTTGTCTTCAAGTTTAATAATATGGAGCCCTTTTTCTGTCCAGAACGGCATGCTGAAATCCCCTACTTTCATATGGGAAAGTACTTCCCTAAATTCCTTTGCTAGATGACTCTTTTTTATAAAACCGAGATCGCCACCCAGTTTTCCTGAAGGGTCTTCAGAATATTCTCTTGCAAGTGCAGAAAAACTCTCCCCTGCTTTCAGTCTCTGAATGATCAGAAACCCCCTTTCTACTATTATTATCTTTTTGCCTGCATCATCTCTTGATATCTTTAAAAATATCTGTCTCAGATTATAGGTTTCGCTATCACTGAGAGTTTCTTTGTTTGATTCAATATATTTCTTAATTTCGTCATCTGACACAACAATCTTGTTCTTTATCTGCTGGTTGACAACCTTACTGATCATTATTTGTTCAGAAAGCATCTTCTTATAAAGCTCTAACGTTAACCCTTCTTTCATAAGAGACTCCTTAAAACTTGCATCTGTCATAGAATGCTTCATTTTTATATTTTCTATGGCTTCTGTAACTTCCTCAGGAGTGACCTCAAGCCCGAGCCTCTTTGCTTCCTGGATCTGCAGTCTCATATCGATAAGTCTTTCAAGGAATTGCGCTTCATTACCCTTGAATATCTTCATGCGCTCCTCTTCTTTTAATGACTTAACCTGCTCCGTCGCCTCAAATTCCATCATCCTGTATAGCTCGCTCCAGGTTATAACTTCTTTATTCACTATTGCAACAACACGGTCGAGGAGAACTGCCGCAGAAGACACGCGTGGAAAAATAAAAAGGAGCAGAATAATAATTGTTATTTTAAACTTAAGCATGGTGGATTCCTTTTCTCATTTTGCATAAATTATAAAACATGCTACCCGTATTTCTCAATAGAGGCAGTGACATTACAGCCACCGTATTAAGTACAATGATGGATACGGAAAAGATTAGGAAATGTCCAAGGCGATGTAGATGAATATTCCTTAAGGTACATTATAGAATAATAATGAGCCTCGGAGAGTTAAAATTGAAATTATTTTAATATTTTATTAAAATAGTATTTAAATTCATTTTCTTGACATGGTTTATTTCATTGTGCTAATTTTCTGTTTACACTTGTGAGAAAAAGCGAGTCTAAATATGGAAGAAGTTCTCGAGAAAATACTAACAACTTACAGAAAAGAAGAAGGAAACATAATTTCCATCCTTCAATATTTAGAGGAAACCTTTGGGTATATCCCTGAAAATGCAGTAAACTGGTTTTCCAAAAAACTTGTTATTCCTGCAAGTCGTTTCTATGGTATTGCAACATTTTACGCCCAGTTTCATATTAAACCCCCCGGTAAAAATATAATTATCGTCTGCAGCGGTACCGCGTGCCATGTTAAAGGTTCTGACAGGCTAATCAGTGGTTTAAAAAGAGAGTTTAACCTCCCCGAGGGAGAAGATACAACTGCTGACAGGAAATTCACCATTGAAAGAGTTGCCTGTGTAGGAACATGCGGTATGTCCCCTGTTGCTCTTATTAACAAGCAGGTTTACGGCAAAATGACAGCTAATAAACTTATCAAAGAGATAAAGATACTTAAAGGCAAAAAGACAGGCAGATAATAATGAGGGCTGATATAAAGATAAAAGTCTGCATGGGGCCTAGTGGAATCGCTACAGGTGGAGCTGATGTTATTGAGGCATTCAAAAATGAGATTAACTCTATAGGGAAAAAAGCGATAATAGAGGAGCGGTGCTCATTGCATCAAGTGGGATGCCTTGGATTTTGTGCAAAGGATGTACTTGTCGAGGTAGTCGTTGATGGAAAAAAAACAATCTATGAATATGTGAAACCCGGTATGGTTTCGAGGATTGTAAAGGAACACATACTGGAGGGTAATCCTGTCACAGAATGGATTGCTGGAGAAGAATATTACAACTTCCATAAAAAACAGATTAAGGTAGTACTCTCTAACTGCGGTGAGATAGACCCGGAAGATATTAATGCCTATTTAGCAGTCGGCGGGTACGAGGCAGCAAGAATGGCTCTTACCTTAATGAGTCCTGAAGAGATAGTTGAGGTTGTAAAATCTTCTAATTTAAGGGGCAGAGGTGGTGCGGGTTTTCCGACAGGTTTAAAATGGGACCTCAGTTTAAAGATAAAGTCCGATGTGAAATATGTAATCTGCAACGGTGATGAGGGCGATCCGGGAGCTTTCATGGATAGGTCTGTAATGGAGGGAGACCCCCATTCCGTCATTGAGGGCATGATCATATGTGCAAAGGCGATTGGATCTCACCAGGGCTATATCTATGTGAGGGCTGAATACCCATTAGCTGTGAAGCGTCTTCAGATTGCAATAAACCAGTGTTACGAGGCAGGACTCCTCGGTGAGAACATCCTTGGAACGGGGTTTGACTTCGATCTAAAGATATATCAGGGCGCAGGTGCCTTTGTCTGCGGTGAAGCTACAGCCCTGATGCGTTCTATTGAAGGAAAAAGAGGGATGCCAACCCCTAAACTGTGGCGCTCTGCAGAAAAAGGATTATGGGAAAAGCCTACGGTTTTGAACAATGTCGAGACATTTGCAAACATACCACGGATTATATTAAAAGGTGCCGATTGGTACAGTAGTCTTGGAACAGAAAGGAGCGGTGGAACAAAGGTCTTTGCGCTAACGGGAAAGATGAAAAATGCAGGTCTAATTGAGGTACCCTTAGGCATCACCCTGAGAGAGATAATTTATGACATAGGCGGGGGAATCGAAAATGGCAGGGCATTTAAGGCAGTGCAGACAGGAGGGCCATCGGGAGGGTGCATCCCGGCAGAGCTTCTCGATATAGAAGTAGATTATGAATCCCTTGCATTAGTGGGCTCAATTATGGGTTCAGGCGGCATGGTCGTCCTTGATGAAACCGACTGCATGGTTGATATAGCAAAGTTCTTTCTTGAGTTCACCCAGGCAGAATCATGTGGCAAATGTATACCGTGCAGGGTTGGGACAAAGAGAATGCTTGAAATATTAAACAGAATTACAGTAGGGAACGCTAAAGAAGGCGATATAGAACTTCTTGAAGAACTCGGTCAAGATATAAAGGTAACCTCGTTATGTGGATTGGGTCTGACTGCTCCTAATCCTGTTTTAAGTACCATTAGATATTTTAGAAATGAATATGAGGCACATATCAAGGATAAAAAATGTCCTGCAGCTGTATGCAAGGACTTAATTACATTCTCTATTCTTGAAGAGTTCTGTAACGGTTGCGGTGCATGCAAAAGGGCATGCCCTGCAGATGCTATTATCGGCAAGCGAAAAAAGATACATAAAATTGACCCTGAACCATGTATAAAATGTGGGACATGTTTTGATGTATGTAAGTTCAATGCAATCATGAAAATGTAACGAGATGATAATTATGAGTAATTTTTTACATGAACTATCCTCAGAGTTAAAAGGTATCAATTCTGTCATTCTGCACTCGATGCGGAATCCAGGGTTTCCAATGCAGACAGGAATTCCTCTGGATTCCTGCTGGAGTTTATCCCGTACCGAGATACGGGGCAGGAATGACATACTGAAATACTCCGAGAGAAGCTTTAAGGATTTTTTGATTAAACAGAGGAGTTGATATGGTAACTCTTACAATAGACGGCAAGAAAGTCACAGTGAGGAAGTTGTCTACAGTTCTTGATGCTGCAAGAAAACTTAATATACCAATACCCACTCTATGCCACCACCCTGAACTTTCCCCTTACGGGGGTTGCAGACTCTGTATAATAGAAATTAAAGATCTGGCAAGACCTGTTACAGCCTGCACAACATTTGCAAGAGAAGGCATGGAGGTCATAACAACAAGCCCTTATTTAGAAAAACTAAGAAAAACTACCCTCGAACTCCTCCTCTCTGACCACCCGAATGACTGCATGGTTTGTGAGAGGGCAGGTGATTGCACTCTTCAGGAACTTGCCTATTTCTACGATATTAGGGAGAACAGATTCGTCGGCGAAAAAAGACCTTTTATTAAAAAGGACGAAAATCCATTTGTTGAAAGGGCTATGGAAAAATGCATACTCTGCGGGCAATGTGTAAGAGTATGTGATGAGATTCAAGGCGTTGGTGCAATTGATTTCGCTTATAGAGGACTTAAAACAAAGATCTGCCCTCCTTTCGAAAAAGACCTCGATTGTGAGTTCTGTGGCCAGTGTGTTGCGGTCTGCCCTACAGGAGCACTGACAGGCAAGATGTGGGCACAAAAAGGCAGACAACAGGATGTAAGAACTGTTGACACAGTTTGCCCTTATTGTGGATGTGGCTGCAACATCTCACTTCATGTAAGAAGGAATGAGGTTATCCGTGTCTCCTCTAAGGAGGATACTATTAATGAAGGCTGGCTGTGTGCAAAAGGAAGATTTGGTTATGAATTCATCCATAATTCTGACAGACTCACAAAACCTTTAATTAGAATTTCACCAAAAGAGGGGTTTGAGTTCAGCAGTCAATCACCCTCCTTTAATCCCCCCCCTGGCAAGGGGGGGAATGGGGGGGTACGCTCCTCACCTCTCACTCCTCACAATTCACGGTTTAAGGAGGTTTCCTGGGACGAAGCTTTCGATTATATTGCAAAAAGATTAAAAGAAATAAAAGATAGCTATGGACCAGATTCTATAGGAGGTCTCTCTTCAGCAAGGTGCACAAATGAAGAAAATTTTCTATTTCAGAAGTTCATAAGGGCTGTTATAGGCACAAACAATGTTGACCATTGCGCACGCTATTGACACAGCGCAACAGTGGCTGGTCTGGCCACAGTGTTCGGCTCAGGTGCAATGACAAACTCTATACCAGAAGTCGAAAACCATGATGTCATCTTCGTAATCGGTTCAAATACAACCGAGACCCATCCAATAATTGGCATAAAAATAAAAAAGGCTGTGAGAAAAGGTGCGGAGTTTATCGTTGCAGACCCGAGAAAAATTGACCTTGTAAGGTTTGCTAATATATGGTTACAGCACAGGCCAGGCACAGACGTTGCGCTTCTGAATTCCATGATGCATGTAATAGTAAGAGAAGATTTAATAGACAAAAAATTTATAGAGACATGGACAGAGGGGTTTAAATCTTTCAAAGAATCCCTCGACGAATACACACCTGAGAGAGGGGAAAAGATTACAGGCATTCCCCAAAAAGATATTATAAACGCAGCCCTCCTTTATGGAAACGCAATACGGCCTGGAATTTATTACACTATGGGTATTACCCAGCATACCCATGGAACAGAAAATGTCTATACAATAGCAAACTTAGCGTTGATGACAGGTAATCTTGGGAGAGAAAGTACAGGGGTCAACCCTCTCAGGGGACAGAACAATGTCCAGGGTGCGACAGATATGGGTTGCATACCTGATTGCTATCCCGGCTATCAGAAGGTAAATATTCCGGGTATTAAGCAAAAGTTTGAGATGGCATGGGGTGTAAAACTCTCTGACAAGATAGGGTTAACGGCAACAGAAATGACACAGGCAGCACTTAAAGGAAAGCTAAAAGCAATGTACATAATGGGTGAAAACCCTGCTTTAAGCGACCCAGATATCAGTCATACGATAAAAGCATTAAAAAGTCTTGAATTTCTTGTTGTCCAGGATATATTTTTAACAGAGACTGCAGAACTTGCAGATGTGGTATTGCCTGCAGCGTGTTTTGCAGAGAAAGATGGGACATTTACAAATACCGAGAGAAGGGTTCAGAGGGTCAGAAAAGCAGTAGATCCACCAGGAGAAGCAAAAGAGGATTCATGGATAATTATGGAACTTGCAAACATGCTGGGATATAAAATGAGATATAATTACATCGGAGAGGTACTTCTTGAAGCTGGAAAGGTCTGGCCAGCAGTTGCCGGTATTACATACAGAAGGATAGAAAAGATAGGTCTCCAGTGGCCATGTCCAACATTAGATCACCCCGGAACACCTTACCTTTTCAAAGGAGGATTTCCAAGGGGGAAGGCTGCATTCACTACCGTTAAATACAGACCGTCAGAGGAATTACCTGATAATGAGTATCCATTTTTACTCTCGACAGGAAGGCAGCTTTTTCAGTATCATACAGGTTCAATGACAAGAAAAATTGATGCAATGAACAAAGTATCACCCGAGGCTTATATCGAGATTCATCCCGATGATGCAAAGCAATTGGGCGTGAATGATGGAAACGCAGTAAAGGTATCATCACGGAGAGGCTCAATAGAGATCAAGGTGCTCATCTCAGATAGGCCAGTAAAAGGTATGGTCTTTATACCATTCCATTTCAAAGAGGCCGCAGCAAATGTGCTCACAAATACTGCCCTTGACCCTATCTGTAAGATACCTGAATTAAAGGTGTGTGCAGTGAAGATAGAATTAATAAAGCAGACATAAACAACAACCTAAACGAAAAAGGAGGGAGTATGGTTAAACCAGAAGTATTAAAAAAACAAATCTTACTTGAGGATCTTGACAATGAAGGGCTTAAAAAAATAGCCGGAATCATTAAAAGAATGTCACTTAAAAAAGGAGAATACCTGTTCAAAGAAAAAGATGACACAAGTGGAATATATCTTCTTAATACGGGAAAGGTTGAAATTACAAGGGTAACACCTGATGGCTGGAGACAGACACTTGTTGTTCTAACGCCAGGGCATTTCTTCGGAGAGTTGTCTATTTTTGAGAAGAGACAACACGTGGCAAGTGCTGTTGCAGCCGAAGACACAGACCTCTTCCTTATTCCAAGAGGTGAATTCGAAAAGTTGACTGAAGAAGATATGACACTGGCATTTAATATTATCAAAAAAATTGCCATCGTAATGAGCAAAAATCTCAGGCGCATGACTGATAAATTCCTTAGTGCATTGATCAGCTACTAAATTCAGTAGACAGCATGCAGTGGACAGAATACAGGAAAAAATAGAACCCTATGTGCTATCTACTGTTTACTGTCTACTGCTATAAAGGAGGTTTTAAAGATGCCACTTGATCCAACCAAACATGTAGACTGGGAGATTGCAGAAGCAGCAGAAGCAAATATGAAAACCGTTTACCAATTAGGAGAGGAGTTGGGTTTAAAAAAACATGAACTTCTTCCACATGGCCATTATATTGCAAAGGTGGATTTTAAAAGTATTTTGAATCGCTTAAGCAAAAAACCCGATGGTAAATACATTAATGTAACAGCCATTACACCTACACCACTTGGAGAAGGTAAGTCAACCACAACCATGGGATTGACACAAGGTCTTGGGAAGAGAGGTAAAAATGTTATTGCTGCCATACGGCAGCCTTCCGGGGGACCAACCATGAATATAAAAGGCTCTGCCGCAGGCGGTGGACTATCGCAGTGCATTCCTTTAACACCTTTTTCACTTGGACTTACAGGCGACATAAATGCCATCATGAATGCCCATAACCTTGCACTGGTAGCACTGACCTCAAGAATGCAGCACGAATTTAATTATCCTGATGAGCGACTTGCAAGGAAAAATTTAAAAAGGCTTAACATTGACCCTCGCAATGTAGAGATGAAATGGATAATGGATTTTTGTGCTCAGGCGCTCAGAAATATAATTATAGGTATTGGCGAAAAAACAGATGGGTTTATGATGAATTCCGGCTTTGCCATTGCCGTATCTTCAGAGGTAATGGCCATACTCGCAGTGTCAAAAGACCTTAAAGATATGAGAGACAGAATGGGCAGAATTGTTGTTGCCTATGATAAAAGCGGAAACCCCGTTTCAACCGAAGACCTCGAGGTTGCAGGAGCAATGACTGCATGGATGGTTGAAGCACTAAATCCAAACCTCATGCAGACTATCGAAGGACAACCTGTTTTTGTTCATGCCGGGCCATTTGCCAATATCGCCATCGGCCAGTCATCTATCATAGCTGACAGAGTTGGTCTTAAACTCGGTGATTATCATATAACAGAGTCGGGGTTTGGAGCAGATATTGGATTCGAAAAATTCTGGAATCTTAAATGCAGGTTCTCAGGCTTGAAACCACATACTTCGGTTATAGTTACAACAATAAGAGCACTGAAATGCCACGGAGGCGCCCCTATCCCGGTTCCTGGAAGACGTATGCCTGAAGAATATAAGGGTGAAAATGTAGGATGGGTGGAAAAGGGTTGTGAAAATCTTATTCATCATATTGAAACAATAAAGAGGGCTGGTATCAATCCTGTCGTTTGTATTAACTCCTTTTTCACTGATACAGAAAATGAGATAAACACCGTAAGGCGATTTGCAGAGGCAGCAGGTGCCAGGGTTGCCCTTTCCAAACACTGGCAGTACGGTGGCGAAGGCGCATTAGAACTTGCTGACGCTGTTGTAGATGCATGCAATGATCCAAATGATTTTAAGTTTCTTTATGAACTCTCAACCCCACTTCGTCAGCGTATTGAAATGATAGCCACAGAAGTATATGGTGCTGGCGGCGCTGAATACTCACCTGAAGCCCTATCAAAGGCAAAAAAGATGGAGGAAGACCCTGAGATTGCAAAACTCGGAACATGTATGGTTAAGACTCACCTGAGCCTTTCTGACAATCCAAATTTAAAGGGAGTTCCAAAAGGATGGAAGCTCTTTGTCCGTGATATCCTTACATATAAGGGAGCAGGATTCGTTGTTCCTGTTGCAGGTGCAATCAAGTTAATGCCGGGAACTGCCTCTGACCCTGCTTATCGCCGCATTGATGTGGATGTAGAAACAGGTAAGGTGAGAGGGCTATTTTAAAAACTTAGATGATCACGATGCCCCTTAGCTGAAACCGGGGCATCAAATCCTAACCCTTTATTGTAATTTATCCAGTTTAAAAGCTATAATTTTTTTATGGGAGCATACGAGGTTTTCAAACAACTTGCATATAATATTTGCACCCTGAATAAGGTGATTTGCGCTAAAATTGTTCCTCTAATTTTTCTTATACTTTTCTGTTCTCCTATCGCCTTTTCTGAAGAACCAAAAAGGAATGTGATGGTAATCACTTTGCATGGTGTCATAAATCCTGTAGCATCAGAATACATCGGAAAGAATATTAAAAAAGCAAATGAGAAGAAGGTTGAAGCACTTGTAATCGAGCTGGATACCCCGGGAGGACTGGATACATCCATGAGAAACATTGTGAAAGATATCATTGGAAGTGAAGTTCCTGTTGTGGTCTTCGTCTCACCGAGTGGCAGCAGAGCAGCCTCTGCAGGTGTTTTCATCACGTTGGCAGCCCATGTAGCAGCGATGGCACCAGGTACCAATATTGGAGCAGCCCATCCAGTAGGCATTGGTGAAAAGATAGATAAAGTGATGGCTGAAAAAGCAACCAACGACGCTGCAGCATATATAAAATCTCTTGCTGAGAGGAGTGGCAGGAATGCAAAGTGGGCTGAAGACGCTGTCAGGAAAAGCATCTCAGCAACAGAGGAAGAGGCATTAAAAAAGAATGTTATAGACATCGTAAGCAAAGACCTGAATACCCTTCTTTCGGATATCAATGGAAGAAAGGTTCGGACTGTTATAGGTGAAAAGATTTTGAAGACAGCAAATGCTCATGTTACGAGAGAGGAAATGGGCATAAGACATGAGATACTCAATCTCATCTCAGACCCGAATGTTGCATACATCCTCATGCTCCTCGGCTTTTACGGGCTCTTCTTTGAACTAACAAACCCCGGTTCGATCTTCCCAGGAGCAATGGGGGGTATCTGCCTTATACTTGCTTTTTATGCATTCCAGACACTTCCCGTCAATTATGCAGGCCTTCTGCTCATCTTACTCGGAATTATTCTCTTTATTCTCGAGGTAAAAATTGTATCCTACGGCGCCCTTACGATTGGTGGAGTAATTGCTATGATTATAGGTTCACTTATGCTCTTTGAATCACCGGCACCTTTTATGAAACTATCACTATTCATCATCCTCCCTGCTGCTCTTATAACAGCCCTATTCTTCACTATAACGCTCGGCCTCGTCTTCAGGGCTTACAGGAGAAAACCTGTCACTGGCTCAGAGGGCCTTATAGGAACAGAGGGAATAGCAAATACAGATATAACAAAAGATGAAGGTATGGTATCATTACATGGTGAACAATGGGCAGCATATTCTGATGTGCCTGTATCAAAGGGTGAAAAGATAATTGTTGAGTCTGTCTCAGGGTTGAGAGTAAAGGTAAAAAAGCTTCAATAAATTTCTAAAAGGAGGTAAGTATGCCAACGTTAGCACCATCATTTATGGGTTATCTGTTAGTAATAATCTTAATTGTTTATTTCCTCTCAAGTGCAATTAAGATCCTGCGGGAGTATGAGAGAGGAGTTGTGTTCAGACTTGGAAGGGTTATACCCGTAAAAGGACCTGGACTCGTTATTATCTGGCCGATAATTGATAAACTTGTTAAGGTCAGCCTTCGCACTGTCACAATGGATGTTCCAGCTCAGGATGTTATTACAAAGGATAATATCTCGGTTAAGGTGAATGCTGTTGTCTATTTCAGGGTGATGGACTCTATAAAGGCAATTACAGAGGTCGAGGATTTTTACTACGCGACATCACAGATGGCACAGACAACACTCAGGAGCATCCTCGGTCAGAGCCAGCTCGATGACTTGTTATCAAAGAGGGAAGAGGTAAATGCTGAACTCCAGAAGGTCATTGACTTCCAGACAGAGCCGTGGGGAATAAAGGTGACAGCAGTCGAGGTGAAGAATGTTGACCTGCCAATAGAGATGCAGAGGGCAATAGCAAAACAGGCAGAGGCCGAACGTGAAAGAAGGGCAAAGATTATCCATGCTGAAGGAGAGTTTCAGGCATCACAGAAGCTTGCAGATGCGGCAAAGATTATAGCAACAGAAAGTGGAGCATTACAGCTCAGGTTCCTTCAGACACTCACAGAGATTGCTACAGAGAAAAACTCAACAATAATATTCCCTGTACCGATAGATCTGCTTAAGCCATTCATGGAGAAACTCGGGAAAGAAGTAAAATGACAGGTGAAGATAAAACGGAACACAGAGATGAGATAGAAAAACACTATCCAGCTACTATTTTATTGTTTGGAGCCCCTGTGTGGCTTGGGTTAATCATCCTGATTACCTTTATAGCACTCGTTGAAATTTTGTATGAGAGCGAAGTATTTCATCTATTTGTAGAAAAAAATAGGCTCATCGAGTTACTCCAGTATATAGGCCCCTACTCATTTCTCAGTTTCATCATCATCCAATCGTTACAGGTTGTGGCAGCACCTATTCCGGGAGAGGTCACCGGCTTTGTCGGAGGGTATCTCTACGGGCCTGTATTTGGTATTATTTTTTCAACCATAGGGTTAACACTGGGCTCCGTAATTGCCTTTAGCCTTTCAAGGTTTCTTGGCAAGCCCTTCGTTGAAAAAGTTGTTAAAAAAGAGACATTAGAACGATTCGATTATATATTAAAGTTAAGGCATAAGGGAGGCTTCCTCGTATTCCTGCTCTTTCTTATACCCGGTTTTCCAAAGGATTATCTCTGCTATATTCTGGGTATGGGACCAATGAGATTTAAAGAATTTTTTGTGGTAAGCACTGCGGGAAGGTTTTTAGGAACCGTATTACTTACCCTCGGAGGCGCCTATATCCGTAAACACCAGTATCGTGAGTTATTTATACTTGTAGGGTTTGCGATAGTTACCGTACTGGTTGCAATGGCCTTCAGGGATAAACTTGAAAGGCTTTTCAAGAAATGGTCACATACAAGTAAGACACCTATAAAAAACGAACCGGATATGCCAACAAGTCGGCACAAAGAAGAATGAAAAAGAACTACCATTTTATCAATGCCGAGGCCCATGTAAGCCCACCCCCGAAAGCCTCGAGCAAGATATAATCTCCTTCTTTTACTTTTCCAGTTCTTACTGCTTCATCAAGGGCTATCGGGATTGATGCAGCAGACGTATTCCCATACCTGTCAATGTTTATACAGACCTTATCCATAGGTATGCCGAGTCTTTCAACAATTGCCTGTATGATGCGAAGATTCGCTTGATGCGGTATAAGAAGTGAAATCTGTGAGGGCTCTAACTTATTCTCTTCAAGAATCTTCACTGCAAGGTCTTCTAATTTTCTGACCGCAACCTTAAATGTCTCATTTCCTTTCATTTTGATGAAATGAAGTCCCTTTTCGATAGAATTCTTCGAAGCAGGGTTCCTTGACCCTCCGCCCGGCATATTCAAAAGATCCCACATGCTCCCATCTGAATAGATATGCATGGAAATTATACCTCTTTCTTCTTCTGATGGTTCAATAATTGATGCACCAGCACCATCTCCAAACAGGATACATGTCGTTCTATCGTCCCAGTCTGTAATCCTCGAAAGCACCTCTGTGCCAACTATAAGAATTCTTTTATGGATACCTGATTTTATAAAACTATCTGCAACATAGAGCCCATAAAGAAATCCTGAACAGGCTGCATTTATATCAAATGCCGTTGCTTTCTTTGCCCCAAGTTTATCCTGAAGAATGCAGGCAGTCGACGGAAAAGGCATATCACCTGTCACTGTACTCACAATAATGAGATCTAAATCTTCTGGCTTAAGGTGAGCATCTTTTAATGCTCCCTTTGATGCCTCATATGCAAGATCTGATGCTGCTTGACCTTCATCAGCTATCCTCCTCTCTTTTATACCTGTCCTTTCGATAATCCATTCATCAGAGGTATCAACCATTTTTTCAAGGTCAACATTTGTGAGGACTTTTTCCGGAACATATGACCCTGTAGATACAATCCTACTTCTTCGCAATCTTTTCTCCTTCGCTTTTCTCTATTTCGGTTGCAATGATCTCGTAGACCTTTTTTTCCGAAAAATCTGCAGCAACCTTCAGGGCATTTTTTATCGCCTTTGAAGTTGATCTCCCGTGGCTGATTATACATGTGCCATTTATGCCGAGGAGTGGCGCACCACCATACTCATCATAGTCTGTTTTCTTTTTAAAATTTCTCAAGGCAGGTTTCATCAAAAGGTATCCAATCCTTCCCACTGCTATGTCAACGATCTCCCGTTTGAGCATCTTAATGATTGCATCTGCAAGCCCCTCACTGGTTTTCAGTACCACATTCCCTGTAAATCCGTCACACACAATCACATCAGCATTTCCAGTAAATATATCCTTTCCATCAATATTACCTGTAAAATGTATATTCGCTTGTTTGAGAAGTTTGAATGCTTCTTTGGTAAGTTCATTCCCTTTCGTGTCTTCTTCTCCGATACTCAGAAGTGCAACCTTCGGTTCAGACCTTTGAAGGATCGAACTGCAGTAAGTATTTCCCATTAATGCAAACTGAAGGAGGTTTTCAGGTTTGCAGTAGAGATTTGCACCTGCATCGATAAGAACAACCGGGGCTTTAAGGGTAGGCATTATCGCTGCGATTGCCGGTCTATCAACCTTATGAGAGGTTCTGAGGAGCAGCAACGCTGTTGCCATTACCACACCCGAATGTCCGGCGCTCACAAAGGCATCTGCCCCGCCATCTTTTACAAGCTCGAGTCCCTTTCTTATAGACGAGTCCCTCTTTTTCCTTATCGCAACAGAAGGAGACTCATCCATCTTGACAACCTGTGAGGCGTGCTTTATTGCTATCCGGTGATGAGGGTATTTTTTAGTATCAAGTTCTCTTTTTATTAAGGGCTCTTCACCAACAAGAATAATATCTATGTCCTCAAAATCACTTACCGTCTCAATCGCACCCTCAACATTTACTGCAGGGGCGTAATCACCCCCCATTGCATCAAGGGCAATTCTCATGCTTCTTTTTCAACTACTTCAAGAACCTTCCGGCCATTGTACGACCCACAACTATGACATACCATGTGAGAAACTTTCATTTCATTGCAATCAGGACATGCACTCAGGTTAGGAAGACTGCCTTTCCATTGAGCCCTCCGTTTATCCCGTCTTGACCTTGTATGCCTATGTTTAGGATTTGCCAATGTATACTCCTTTCATTCCTTGAGTAACTTTTTTAATTCCTCGAATCTGGAATCTTTATTTATTTCATTACAAGCGCAATCGCCTGCATTGAGGTCTGCCCCGCATTTCAGACATATTCCTTTGCACAGTTCATTACAGAGGGGCTTCATCGGTAGATTGAGCATTATCTGCTCCTCGATAAGATCAAAGAGATCCAGTATCCCCCCGGAATAAAAACCCATATCAAGTTCCTCGACTCTCAGTGCGTGCTTCTCTTCTCCTCTGAGTTCTTCAACAGGATGATAGATCACATCAACCGGAATAGATACTTCACTCCGAAAATCTTTCATGCACCTGCTACACTGGAGCTCTACATCAGCCATCAGATTACCTCTTACTACAACCTCAGCACCTATCTTCAGTATCCTCAGCTGTCCTCTGACAGGGGAGGAAAGGTCATCAGATTTGATTGTCTCTTTTATATCAAAATCAAGCCCTTCGACCGGTATCTCTGAAATCAACACTTTCATTTGAAAAATATGAAAAAAAAAGATTAATTATAAATTTTTTGGTGTATTTTTGTCAATGGTGAAGCTCTCCGCTTACTGATAATGAGATGACCTAATTGACCTTCTCTTTTGCGTGAAACTCAACTATATTTATATTCGATTCGTCTCCCTGCATAGTAGACTTACCATTAAACACACCGCCCTCAACTATCGATAACTTATTTGTGAATATTTCCCCATAGACCTGACCCTTGGATTTGATCTCTATAAGCTCTTTAGCCCTCAGATTTCCCTCAACTCTCCCGCCTATCACAATACCCCTTGTTCCTACATCACCTTTTAGAGAAGCCTTTTCACCAAGGACTACCCAGTCAGCATTCACATTTCCTTCCATTGTACCGTCAATCCTCAGAGTCCCTTTCACATTAACATCACCTTTAAAACTTGAATTGGCCCCAATAAATGATTCCATTTTCTCTGTATTTTTCGTGAACATTATGACCTCCCTTTTATGTATGTATGAGGATTTACAGACCTGCCATCTTTCCATACCTCATAATGCACATGCGGTCCTGTCGCATTACCCGTAGACCCTATATAGCCGACTACCTCACCTCTACTGACTTTCTGCCCTACTTTTACAGTATTCATCTTGTTGTGTGCATAAAAAGTTGAAAAGCCAAAACCGTGCTCCAGGACAACAAGGTTGCCACTCCCTCCGTTCCATCCAGAAAAGCTCACTATGCCATCTGCTGTAGCCCTGATAGGATTTCCAGGACTTGTTGATATATCAATACCGGTATGAAATGCATCCTCGCCACTTCTTGGATGTTCTCTTTTTCCATAAGGAGAAGAAATATTACCCATCACAGGTAATCCCTTTGGAGTTGCAAGATAGAGGTCTTTCTGGAGGCGCAAATAATCTTTTATTTCACCCACTGTTTCAGTTGTTTTCTTGATCTGTTCTTTCAGACTTTCAATATCAATCGAGCCACTGTTTGATGTATCAACATTCTCAATGACTTTATCTTTAGAGCCGAAGGAAAACAATCTTTTGAACTCAGTTTCAGCCCTTTTGAGTGCTGATATCGTTGAATCAAGTTCTAAAAACTGTTGTGAATAGTAATTCAGTTTCTTTTTCATATCACGATACTCAAAGGTATCTACTGCAACTGAAAAAACGTAAACAGTTCCGATAAACCATAATAGTATCGAGATAACCACCCCTATTGAGGGAACCTTAAGATTTAAAGGTTTGGTATTACTATGCGGGATTAACATTATTGTTATAGGAGTGAATGCCTTTTTCAATACAATTTTTATTTTATAAATATCTAACATCCCTACCTCCTTTCTCAATACCACCGATTACAAAAGCTCTGTACCCAGTGTTATTAAGTAACGAGATTGCACTTCTTGATACCCCCTCAGAAACCACAATAATATACCCTATTCCCATATTAAAAGTCTTCTTCATTTCTTTGTCAGGTATATTCCCCATTTTTTCTATGAGATCAAAGATTGGCGGAACAGGCCAGGAGCCAATCTTGATATTCGCACTCACTCTTTCAGGTAATATCCTCGGAAGGTTTCCCGGGATACCTCCACCTGTGATGTGAGCCATCCCTTTTATCTCAAGATTGTTTTTTAATGCCATAAACGCCTGTACATATATCCTCGTAGGCTTCAGGAGTTCTTCTCCGAGTGTAATCCCGAGTTCCGGGACATCGCTGTCAACATCAAACTTGTTTAATTCAAAGAAGATTTTTCTCACCAGTGAGTATCCATTGCTGTGAAGGCCGCTTGACGCAAGGCCGATAATCACATCCCCTTCTTTGATGTTTGAACCATCTATTATTTTTTCCTTATCCACAACACCTACTGCAAAACCTGATAAATCATATTCATTCTCAGAATAAAATCCTGGCATTTCTGCAGTCTCACCGCCAATAAGGGAACAGCCTGCCTCTTCACAACCATTCACAATACCTGAGATAACTTCTATTGCTTTCCCTGTCTTGAGTTTGCCAGTCGCAAAATAGTCGAGGAAAAAGAGAGGTTCTGCACCACTGGTGAGTATATCATTTACGCACATCGCAACAAGGTCTATGCCGACAGTGGTATGCCTGTCCATCATAAAGGCTACTTTCAGTTTTGTGCCTACGCCATCTGTTCCGCTTACAAGCACAGGCTCTCTGTACCTCGTCATGTCAAGTTTGAAAAGGCCGCTGAAAGCACCAATATCTGTCATGACTTCAGGTCTGAATGTCCTCTTCACCATTGGAGTTATAAGGCTTATAAACCTGTCGCCTTCTTCAATATCAACACCGGACTTCTTATAGGTAATGTCGCTACTCATAAATTTTGTTATTAGTTATTCTAATGAGGGAGATTTTAAATGTTTATATATTGCACAAATGATATACAAAAGGCAAGCAGAAATAATTCCCCGCAAAGAAAGCAGTTATTTTGATACAATAGTGATAATGCCGTTTATTCTTGTTGCAAATGACGATGGGATTCATTCCCCTGGTATTATGGCCCTTTTCAGGGCAATGAAGGAACTTGGAGATGCATATATTATTGCACCTGACAGAGAGAGAAGCGCAGCAAGTCATTCCCTCACACTCCATAAACCACTCAAAGTAGAAAAAATCAATGAATTTACTTACAGTATCAATGGCACACCTACAGACTGCGTCATATTAGGGGTAAACAAATTGTTACCTGAGAAACCTGCACTTGTTGTGTCAGGAATAAATAAAGGCGGAAATCTCGGAGACGATATCACCTATTCAGGTACCGTCTCTGCTGCAATAGAGGGTACAATAATGGGCATCCCATCATTTGCCATCTCTCTTTTCATCGAAGAAGAACATGCTTCTCCTTTACATTTCGATACGGCATCTGATTTTGCCGTGAAGATTGGCAGATATATCCTGGAGAAATCCCTCCCACATAATACCCTGCTCAATATAAATGTACCAAATGTGCCCAAAAATAACATCCTCGGAGTGAAGTTTACACGACAGGGAAAAATGTTTTATAACAATTCCATTAAAGATATCATCGATCCGAAAGGAAAAAAACATTACTGGATAGGAGGGAGTCAACCTTATATAAAGCACGGTGATAACACAGATATCCAGGCCATTCATGAAGGCTACATCTCTATCACTCCTGTCAATATTGATCTCACAAATTATAAGGCATTGGAATTTCTTAAGAACGCATTATCATTTCTCTCTTAAAATGAAAAAAAATTACGATGTCATAATCGTTGGGGCTGGTCCTGCCGGAATATTCTCCGCTCTTGAATTGCTCAATCAGAAAGAAAATACACGCATCCTCATCATAGAAAAAGGCCATGACATCGATAAGAGAATATGTCCGATGGAAATAAGGGAAATTTCATGTGCAACCTGTCCTGAATGTGCACTCCTGAGTGGATGGGGTGGTGCAGGCGCTTTCAGTGATGGAAAATTGAACCTTTCTCCTGAAATTGGAGGTTTTCTGTCAAGATATATAGGCAGTGAGAGATTGCAATCCCTGATACACTACGTAGATGACATCTATGTGAGATATGGTGCCCCCGAAGAAACTTATGGAGACCACAAAGAAGAGATTCACGAAATAGAAAAGATCGCATCAGAAAATAACCTCCTGTTTATACCCTCAAAGATAAGACATATCGGTACCGAGAGGTGCAGGATACTCCTGAAAAATATAAAGGAGACCCTTAATAGAAAGGTAGATACGTTATTCGATGTGGAGGCAGACAGGGTCATCACAGAAAAAAGAAAGGCTGTTGGCATAAGGCTTAAGGATGGCACAAGGTTTTATTCTCAATGTGTCATCCTTGCTCCGGGCCGGGAGGGTTCGAGATGGCTTGAAAGAGAGACAAAACGACTCCGCCTCACACTTATGAAAAACCCTGTTGACATCGGTGTACGGGTTGAGATCCCAGCCACTGTACTTGAACCTCTCACAAAAATAACCTATGAACCAAAACTTATTTTCCATTCAAAAAAGTTCAATGATAAGGTAAGGACATTCTGTGTAAATCCTTATGGTGAGGTTGTAAAGGAATACCTTAAAGGTATCTGGACAGTCAATGGCCATAGCTATGCGAACAGGAAAACGAATAATACAAACTTTGCACTTTTGGTGAGCACCTCCTTTACAGAGCCATTTGATGAACCTATATTATATGGAAGATATATCGCGGAGCTTGCAAATCTTCTTGGTAAGGGTGTCATTGTGCAGAAGCTCGGAGATTTGAAGCAGGGAAGGCGATCAACACATGAAAGAATAGCAAAAGGGGGTGTGGAGCCAACGCTCAAGGATGCTACACCAGGTGATTTAAGTTTTGTGATACCTTATCGCCATATGTCTGACATCATCGAAATGCTCGAAGCACTTGACAGGATTGCTCCTGGTATAAACTCAGAACATACCCTTCTCTATGGAGCTGAAGTGAAGTTCTACTCAATGCATCCGAAGCTCACAGAGTCCCTTGAGACTGAGATTGATAAGCTGTTCGCAGTAGGTGACGGTGCAGGTGTGAGCAGAGGGCTTATCCAGGCATCGGTTTCAGGTGTAATCGCAGCAAGAGAGATCACAGAGAGGTTGGGATAATGGGTTTTCGAGAATTAAGAGAATTTATGGTTAGTACGCAGCTCGTCCCGAGAGGAATTAAAGACGAGCGGGTTCTGAATGCAATGAGAAAGGTTCCACGACATCTTTTTGTTGATGAATCCATACAGAATAAAGCCTATGACGATATGGCTTTGCCAATCAGTGAAGGACAGACTATCTCACAACCGTATATGGTTGCAATTATGACAGAGCTGCTTGAACTGAAAGGAAACGAGAAGGTATTAGAAATAGGCACAGGCTCTGGATATCAGGCAGCAATCTTAGCTGAACTTTCAAAAGAGGTGTATACAATCGAGCGTGTTGACGTACTTGCTCAAAATGCAGAAGAACGATTCCTTTCCCTCGGGTATACAAACATCCATGTGAAGGTTGGTGACGGCACCTTAGGGTGGCCTGAAGAGGCACCTTTTGACAGAATCATGATTACCGCTGCAACACCAAAGATTCCAGATGTTCTTATGGAACAACTCTCTGAAGAAGGTATAATTATTGCCCCTGTTGGAGATCGATTCTCTCAACAACTTCTGAAATGCACAAAGTCAAGTGGCAAGTATTCAGATGAATATCACACGCCGTGTATCTTTGTGCCCCTGATTGGGAAATACGGCTGGCAGCAAGAGGATATTTAAAGTCTACGCTGGCTAATTAATCTTATGTTTTTACAACCTCATACTTAACAGGTAAAAGTTTATCCAGAGTTACATGCCTTGAAGCATCTAAAATCTCTATACCTATAATTCTATCATTCTCCCCGATATCCAGAACAATATCCTCAGAAACTCGCCTGTTTATAACATCCTGCTTCCTGTCATCGAGTCTGATATAAAGAAGGTCTGTTTTATCATTATAAACGATGTTCATTTTATTCCTCCCACCTTCCGTAAAATACATATACCGTAACTGTTACAATTTTGTCTTCTTCTATAGTATAGAATACTTCAACCCTCTTTTGTTCATAATATTTGTTGTGACGTGTTTGCTTAAAGTCATATACCTTAGCTTTTCCTATGCGTCCATATTTGGCTGTGATTGCAGAACCTGTACGGATTACATCTTCGATCTCATCTTTGTTGGTACCACGTTCCTCTGCTCGTTCTAAAGTATGTGCATCTATCAGGATTTCCATTCACTCAACCCCGTCTGTTTTTAAATTAAAACATGCAAATTAAAGCCCAATCTTTTTCCTTATAAATTCTCTTCTCAAAGTCTTCTTTGTTTTTGAACTCTGGCATTTACTCCCCTTTCATAACTTTCTATTTATGAAGGTCACTCCTAATTACAAATAAAAATGGCATCGAGGTTTCTATCCACCCGATGCCTATTAAGACTACATCATTCATACTTTTAATGTTATGATCTGCTTTTGTTTTTAATTATAATCTAAACTGTTTACATCCGCTACGCTTGGTATAGTATCTGTTTTTACACTATATGTTTTAAAGAGTAA
Organism: Nitrospira sp.; assembly: GCA_016873595.1. Taxonomy (GTDB): domain Bacteria; phylum Nitrospirota; class Thermodesulfovibrionia; order Thermodesulfovibrionales; family SM23-35; genus VGWZ01. The sequence continues at coordinate 5,353 of VGWZ01000002.1, read as the reverse complement.
TATATACCTAAAAAAACTTCAAGCCGAGTGCTCTCTGTGCTTCTCTGATGAGCCTGTGTTTTTGTATCTCTTATCAGCGAATACGACTGGTAAAATTATTTTTTGAACCCCTCCCCTGTAGAATATCATCAGCCCAGCTTAATGCAGCAGACACATTTGGAAATCCAATGGTACTTGTGAGCAAAATAATCGCATGGTAGATCTCCTCAGTCTTTGCACCTTCATCCAATGCCCTTCTGGTATGGGAGTGGACAGAACCTTCTGATTTAATGGCAGCAGCAGCGGCTAACTGTATGAGATGGGATGTCTTTTTATCAATAGGACCTGCACTTCTCACCGCTTTTCCAAGGTTATCAACAGCTCTGAAATACCCCTTAAACCTCGTTTTAATGCTTAAATACTGCTCTGGTAATTTTGACATGTACACCTCCTTATCGGGTTGCTTTCTTTTTAAATTCAGTCCAGTCCTTCATACGTTGCAAGTTCTCACTAAGACTCCACCACCCATTTTTAAAGCTCGCATAATCAGGAGCACCGGTCATCGCAGAAGCATAGCGGATAGAATTTGAATAAAACAACCATTGCCTTATCCACATCTGCTCAATCGGCTCATTAAATGGATTTGTCTTGTCTTCTATTTTATTTTCCCATGCATTTGACATGAGTTTTGTTGCTGCAAGTGTCATCTCATTGGTCTCTTTAATGGTCTCTTCAAGCTTTGTAAAGTGGTTATTAATCCAATCAGTACTATGGCAACTATTACAGATATTCTTCACCACAGCAAATCTTTTCTCCTGCTCTGTTTTATCAATAAGATACTCAGATGACAGTTCGCCTGTGAATGTAGTTGGTAGTGGTAAACCGTCCTTATTTTTAATTATTGTTGTATTACCAGATTTTGGTTGGGGATGGCTGTAAATAAGACCAAAAAGCCTGACCCATAGCCTTGAACCAAAATCATGGGTTCTTTCGGCAATTACTTCACCTCCCGGTGAGACAAGGAGGCTGTTGTGACAGGAAGCACAGGTAGGTGCCTTGAAGTCCTTACCCACAACCCAGGGTACAGATTCAAAATTCCACTCCTTGTGTTTTGAGGAATAAATATTTCCGTGTTTACTCTCCTTATATACATTCCATGCTGGAACATCAGGTTCAAGATGACACTGGGCACAGGTATAAGGCTTCCTCGCTATCTCGATTGAAAAACTATGTCGTGGATGGCAGGCTGTACAGGCACCGAGACTCCCATCCGGATTTTCTCTTCCAACACCCTGATTAGCCCAATTCATAAGTTCAGGGACGAGTATTTCTCCCATCTTTGTGTTCACCTTTTTCATACCCTTTACTGTTATTTTTGTTCCATGACAACCAAGGCATGTTTCATGGAGGGTAGTGTCAGAGGCCCTCTCAGACAATATCTTTCCGTTCTCAACCCTCTTCACACCAGTAATGGTATTTGTCAATGCATTATAGACAGGGTTTTCCATAAGGTTTTTTATTGCATGGGCTTTTTTTGACTCTGCATATTGTGTTGCCTCAGCAGGATGGCAGGCCTTACAGTCATCTGGTGTAACAATAACGTTAATCTTATATCCCAGGTGCTCAAAATTATCTTTATGCTTTTCAGGTCTCTGGCTATGGCATTCGTAACAGCCAACAACATGTTCGCTCAACTCACCCGGAAGACTTTCAACAGAAATTCTTCTCTGAAGAACATTTTTTTTCAGAGCCTCTGAAGGTATCACCTTTGAATGTCTGGATGAGAGCCAGTCTTTCACAATTCCCGGAGTATGGGTGTTATGGCAGCCAATACAGGCTTGGGTCTGAGAACTTAATCTGGCATTATCTATCACATCCTCTCCCTTTTCAGAGGCAACGATACCCTTTGAAAAAAACAAGAATAATACCAATAAAAAAGAGGCACCATATTTTAATGTAGATTTCATGGGAAATCTCCTGAAAATAAAGTTGTATTCATTTGCCTGACCATGTTAATAGAGGGTAGTCAATCCATGTCTATTCAATCTTTTTGAACATCTTTTTGGGGGCGCCACAGACAGGACATTTCTCCGGAGCTTCACGTTCTACAGTATTGCCACAGACCTGGCAAACATAATAATCAACATCGGGCATTTTGCCAAAATTCTCTAAAGCTTTCCTGTAAAGTTCTGCGTGAATATTTTCTACTTTATTGGCAAAATTAAAACTTCTCAATGCGCCCTTATTGCCATCAGCCTTGGCATCTTCGATCATCTTTGGATACATTTTCTGGAATTCATAGGACTCACCTTTAATTGCTTCTGCGAGATTTTCTTTTGTACTTTTTATAAAACCGAGTTCTCTCAGATGATTGAGTGCATGGACTGTTTCAGCTTCGGCAGCAGCCCTGAACAGTTTAGCCGCCTGTTTAAACCCTTCCTCTTCAGCCTTCTTTGCAAAGGCAAGATACTTCCTATTTGCCTGTGACTCACCTGCAAATGCCTTCTCAAGATTCTTTTCTGTATTTGACATATTCATTCCTCCTTTCAAATGGCTGATAGCCGAAAAAAACTATCTTTTGTTTGCTTCATGTATAGTTACATAATAGGATATAAAAAAATATAAATCAACCTTGACAGCCAATCTTGTGACCTTTATTATAGAATCCATCCACTATGAAAAAACCCTGGTCAGGAAGGTTTAGAGAGAAGACCTCAAAGATTGTAGAATCCTTTACAGAATCTATCTCGTTTGACCATCGTCTGTGGAAATATGATATTGAGGGAAGCATTGCACATGCGAAGATGCTTACTAAACAGGGCATTATCTCAAAGGAAGATTCTAAAAAAATAATAAAAGGGCTTGAAGAGATAGCGAAAGAGATAGAAACAGGAAAATTCAGGTTCAGAAAAAAACTTGAGGACATTCATATGAATATTGAAGCTGCACTTATAGAAAAAACAGGTGATGCAGGGAGAAAACTTCATACCGCAAGGTCAAGAAATGATCAGGTCGCACTTGACCTCAGACTCTATTTACGGGCAGAGATAAAAGAGGTCATATCATCAGTAAAGAAATTTCAGAAGACTCTTCTGAATGTTGCTACAAAACATCTTCATGTAGTGATGCCCGGTTATACTCATCTCCAAAGGGCACAGCCCGTGCTGTTGTCTCATCACCTGCTTGCCTATGTGGAGATGCTCCGGAGGGATGTGGAAAGATTTCACGATGGATTAAAAAGGACAAACCTGCTCCCCTTAGGCTCCTGTGCCATTGCAGGGACAACCTTTCCTATTGACAGAATATATGTTGCAAAACTTCTTGGTTTTAATGGTATCTCTGAAAACAGCATTGATGCAGTATCTGACAGGGATTTTGCGATAGAGTTTCTCTCAGGTGTGTCACTCCTTATCATGCATCTCTCAAGGCTTGCTGAAGAGCTTATTCTGTGGTCAACTGAGGAATTCAGATTCATCGAGTTGCCTGATGCATTCACCACAGGTTCGAGCATCATGCCACAGAAAAAGAACCCTGATGTTGCGGAACTTATCAGAGGGAAAACCGGAAGAGTGTATGGCAACCTCCTCTCTCTTCTGACGACAATGAAAGGACTGCCTCTTTCATACAACAGGGATCTCCAGGAGGATAAACAACCAGTATTTGATACGGTTGATACTATTAAATCCTGCCTTGCTGTCCTGAATGAGATGCTTCCTGGTATAAAGTTTAATGCAAAAAGAATGTATGAAACAGCAGGAGATGCCTATTCAACAGCAACTGACATAGCAGAATATCTTGTAAAAAAGGGGTTACCTTTCAGGAAGTCTCATGAAATCACAGGCAAAATTGTCCTTCATTGTATGAAGAAGGGGAAAAAGCTTGAAGAACTCACACTGAAAGAACTGAATACATTTTCTCCATTCATTAAAAATGATGTATATTCCTGTCTAAAGGCAGAAGAATCCGTAAAGAATAAAAAATCCCGCGGGAGCACATCGCCTGATGAGGTCAAAAGGCAGATACAAAGACTTAGAAAAATAATAGACAGGATATGAGAAATTGGAAATGAGAAGTTTGAAATTTCTTATTTCTTTTTTCTTATTTCTTTCTTTTTGTTTTTTCGTATCATGCGGCAAAAAAGGTCCTCCCACATTAAAGGCATACGAAAAACCTGAAAAACCACCTGGTATCACCGCAATCCATAGAGAAGAAAGAATTATACTCTCATGGTCTTATCCCGACAATCTAAAGCACACCCTGAAAGGCTTTCAGGTCTTAAGGTCAGAGAGTGACGGATTTGAAAAGGTAGCGTTTATAAAAAATGACCAGAGTTTGTTCATTGATACTACATTTAAACTAAATGTCACCTATCAATATAAAGTCATTGCCCAAAACCTTAAAGACGTCCTGAGTAATGACTCCAACATAATCACAGTAATCCCAAAGGCTTTGCCATCACCTCCGGAGAATATCCGATTTACCATAACATCTGATTCCATTGAGTTGCATTGGAGCAGTTCAGGAGAAGGAGTCTGTTATAACATCTACAAGACAACAGAGAAGGACAAGTATGCTGACACCCCACTCAATAGAGAGCCTATATGTATGGTTTCCTTTAGAGATACTTTTCTGTTTCTTGACAGAACTGTTTATTACAAAATAAGGGCATTGCTTAACACTATTATAAGAGATGAGGGTTATGCTTCGGCTGAATTAGAGATAACCCCATCCCACTTTATCCCGTCAGCACCATCAGATCTCAGAGTGGTTAAAGGAGATGATAAAGTGTACCTTCTCTGGAAAGAGAACACTGAGACATGGATAAAGGGATACCGCATTTATCGAAAAAGAGATGGGGAGACAGAATTCTCTCCCATAGGTGAGGTGACAACACCAACCTTCACAGATACAGCAAAGAGCAACAAAAAGGTCTGGTATATGATTAGAGCATTAGGGTATTTAAGAGAGAGCGATGGAATAGTCGGCGAGGTAACAGTAAAATAAAGGTATTATGTCGATATCGTTTCGGTCTGAAGTATATTGACTTTAAAAGATTGCATGGGTTAGTCTAAACAAAAATTTATTTATATGTCACAATTTTGAAACACAATTTAATCGAAGACCTTTAAATTCATAATGCCCTGGATGGAAGACAAAATACTCAAAGCTTTTGAGGAAAGCATAACCGTAAAGGAAAGGTTTGTAAAAGAATATCTTAAACTCATTATAGATACATCAAAGATAATAGCTGAGTCCTTCAATGAGGGTAAAAAGCTTATTCTCTTTGGAAATGGTGGCAGTGCTACCGATGCCTCTCATATAGCAGCCGAATTTGTCAATCGCTTCAAGAAAGAAAGACCGGGTCTTCCTGCAA
>VGWZ01000001.1 GCA_016873595.1 Nitrospira sp. | reverse complement strand
GAAGCAAAATGTAATATTTTTGATTCAAAAAATTCCGTTATAGAGGTTGGTACTACCTCAAAACGATAAGATTGATGAATTTTAGTAGATGAAAACTCTGAGCAAAAAAGAATCGCTCAATTTAGGTAGAAATCATCCTATGTACATGAGATGTTTTATAGCAATAGAAATATCTGAACCAATAAAACGGGTTATAAGTGAGCTTATCGAAGTACTGAAAAATTACGATGGAGATGTGAAGTGGGTAGACTCTGAAAACCTCCATCTTACACTTAAGTTTCTTGGTAATACGTCTGAGGGTTTGATTCCAAAGATAATTGAATCTTTGACTAAAATTACATTCTTTTATGATCCATTTTATATTAAAATATGTACTATGGGTATGTTTCCAAACAATAAATATCCTAAGGTGATTTGGGCAGGAGTTGAAATGTCAGATATATTAAAGAAGCTCCAAGGCGATATTGAAGACTCTATGTCATTATTAGGCTATCAAAGGGAAGACAAGAATTTCCATCCCCACCTGACACTCGGAAGGGTACGCTCTCAAAAAGGAATATCAAACCTTATTCATGAACTTGATAACTTCACAGGAAAAGACTTCGGAAGTATAGAGGTCAGCGATATAAAACTGATGCAGAGTGAACTAAAACCTACAGGGGCTCACTATTATTGTTTACATAAGATACAGTTGGGGAGGAAAGTATGACGAATAAAGATAGGGTTAAGGCAATTGAAATGGCTATAGCGCAGATTGAAAAGAGTTTTGGAAAAGGTGCTATTATGCGGCTTGGCGCAGAGGGTATTGCCGAAGGTCTCCAGATAATACCTACTGGCTCAATAACTCTCGATATTGCAACAGGGATTAGCGGTTACCCGAGGGGCAGGGTTATAGAAATTTTCGGTCCTGAGGCCTCAGGGAAAACTACATTAGCATTATGTGCTATTGCACAAGCACAGAAGTCAGGTGGCAACGCAGCATTTATTGATGCTGAGCATGCACTTGATGTGAATTATGCACAAAAACTCGGCGTAAAAATAGAAGATCTCCTTATCTCACAGCCTGATACAGGGGAACAGGCTCTTGAGATTGCAGAGGCTCTTGTGAGGAGCGGTGCCATTGATGTTATTGCAATAGATTCAGTTGCTGCTCTCGTACCAAGGGCAGAGATAGAAGGCGAGATGGGTGACTCCCTTCCGGGTCTCCAGGCACGGCTGATGAGCCAGGCACTGAGAAAGCTCGCCGCTGCAATATCAAAATCACTTACCACAGTAATATTTATTAACCAGATAAGGATGAAGATAGGTGTTATGTTCGGCAGCCCTGAGACTACGACAGGTGGAACTGCATTAAAGTTTTATTCTACTATGAGGCTCGATATAAGACGAATAGAAAATATTAAAGATAATCAGGAAGTTATAGGTGGAAGGGTAAGAGTCAAGGTAGTGAAAAATAAGGTTGCCCCTCCTTTCAAACAGGCTGAGTTTGATATATATTTCAGTGAAGGGATTTCGAGATTTGGAGAAATTGTTGACCTCGGAGTTGAAAAAGGCATCATCGAAAAATCAGGAGCGTGGTACAGTTATGGTGGTAACAGAATCGGTCAGGGTCGGGAAAATGCAAAAGAGTTCTTGAGAAATAATGGGGAAGTTGCAAAGGAAATTGAAAAAAGGATTATTGATTCATATAACCTAAGGAGATAATCATGGAAATTAATGAGCTTTTAAAAAAGGCGCGATCTTTAGATGCCTCAGACCTTCATGTTAAGGTTGGTTCTCCGCCGATACTGAGAATTTACGGAGAGCTTATCCCTCTCACCTCAGAAAAGAGGGTAAGCGAGGAAGATGCATTAAATATCGCTCTTTCTGTTATGTCACCTGCACAGAAGGATATATTCAAAAAGAAAAATGATATAGATCTTGCCTACAGCGTTTCAGGTCTCGGAAGGTTCAGATGTAATGCATTCGTACAGAGGGGGACCGTAGGAATCGTCTTCAGAGTTATCCCTACCAGAATCCCTTCGATGGAGGAATTACTTCTCCCTGATGTCATTAAGAAACTTACTATGGAACAAATGGGCCTCATCCTTGTTACAGGGACAACCGGGAGCGGAAAAACAACAACCCTTGCTTCAATGATAGACCTGATAAATACGAACAGGACAGTACATGTTGTGACTATTGAAGACCCGATAGAATATCTCCACAGAGATAAAAAAAGCATCATTAACCAGAGGGAGATAGGAAGCGATACCGAGTCATTTAGTAAGGCATTGAGACAGGCTCTGAGGCAAGACCCGGACGTAATACTCGTTGGTGAGATGCGTGATTTTGAAACTATCCAGACAGCACTTGTCGCAGCCGAGACAGGTCATCTTGTCTTGAGTACTTTACATACAATAGATGCTGTAGAGACAATCAACAGAATTATCTCTGTATTTCCTCCTTATCAACATAAACAGGTGAGGATACAGCTTGCATCGGTGCTGAAAGGTATTATATCTATGAGGCTTGTGCCAAGGGTAGATGGGAAAGGCAGGGTTCCTGCAGTTGAGGTTCTTGTAGCTACGGTTACCGTAAAAGATTGTATCCTTGATCCAGATAAAACAAAATTGGTTCATGATGTAATCGCACAAGGAGCCATACACTGGGGGATGCAAACTTTTGACCAATCTTTATTTAATCTTTTCAAATCAGGGCTTATAGCCTATGAAGAAGCACTGAGAAGAGCCACAAATCCTGACGACTTTGCACTGAGAGTAAGGGGAGTCCAGTCCACAAGCGACCTGACATTTGTTGATAAACCTACTGATAAAGAAAAGATGGACATTGAGAGATTTGGCCGATAAGGCAAGGCAATATGCCTTGAAACTCCTGTGTTACAGAGGAAGAAGCGAGAAGGAACTGTCAGAAAGGCTGATAAAAAAAGGTTTCCCTGAAACAGTGATTTTCTCTGCAATAAAATACCTCAGGCATATAGGTCTCATTGATGACATGTCATTAGCTGACTCTCTGAGAAGAGAGGCACTGACAATAAAATTACTTGGTTATCATGGAGCAAGGAGATTTATGCTCCATAGAGGTATACCTCAGCATATTGTTGATGTGGCGCTTAACTCTTATGAAAAAAAAGACATCGAAAATGCTCAAAAACTTGTGGATAAAAAATACAGTAAATTAGAACACTACCCACCGGAAAAAGTAAAAAGAAGGGTTTATAATCTTCTTCTCAGGAAAGGGTATTCTTACGATACAATAAAGACAGTGATGAGGTATAAAAACTTTAAGGAGGACTAAAAATGAAAAAAGTTGTTGTTTTCATCATAGCTTTACTATTCTTTTCACAGGTAGGCTGTACAAAATCAATACGCTATTCAGAAGAAGAGATTAAAGGATTTTCCCCTGCTATCCAGGAACACATAAAAAGCGGTGAAGTTGTGCTTGGTATGATCCCTCAACAGGTAAGGTACGCATGGGGATCTCCAGATTCCCTAAAAATTCTTGAACCATTCGAAGGGAAGACAAGAGAAGAATGGATTTACTCCACATTAGGGGTGGTTGAGACAAAACTTCTTCTATTTTTCGACGGCAAACTCATATATATGAAATAATCAAGCCTTCGACCCATAGGTAGATACCAAAAGGGAACTGGTCTACAACTCATTGATATGAAGAGTTCAGAGATAAGAACTGCATTTTTGGAATACTTTAAATTAAAAGGGCACAGTATTGTACCAGGCGCTCCTCTCATTCCACGACATGACCCTACCCTTCTGTTTGTCAATGCAGGAATGGTTCAGTTTAAAACATTTTTTCTCGGAGAAGAAAGGAGTCCTTATCTTCGTGCAGTCTCTTGTCAAAAGTGCATGCGGGCAGGAGGAAAACATAGTGACCTTGAGAATGTAGGACATACGGCAAGACATCATACATTTTTTGAGATGCTCGGAAATTTTTCCTTTGGTGATTATTTTAAGAAGGACGCAATTCTCTTTGCGTGGGAACTTTTAACAGATTGGTTTAAATTGCCAAAAGAAAGACTCTACGTATCTGTATACGAGGAAGATGATGAGGCTGCAAAACTCTGGTCTGAACTGACAGGACTTCCTGATGAAAGAATCGCAAAGCTTGGTCCAAAGGATAACTTCTGGCAGATGGGTGATACAGGCCCATGTGGCCCGTGTTCCGAGATAATAATAGATCAGGGAACACATATAGGATGCGGAAGGCCTGACTGTTCTGTTGGGTGTGAATGTGATAGGTTTCTTGAACTCTGGAACCTTGTGTTTATGCAATTTAACAGGGATGAGAAGGGAAACCTTACACCACTGCCAAAACCAAGTATAGACACAGGCATGGGTATTGAAAGAATCAGTGCAATTCTACAAGGTAAAACGACCAATTTTGTTACAGACCTATTTCAACCAATCATCAAGAATATTTCCACTCTTTCAGGTGTAAAATTCGGTTCATCACAAGAGACAGACGTGTCTATAAGGGTTATTGCAGACCACATCCGTGCAATTACCTTTCTCCTTTCCGAGGGTGTGGTACCATCGAACGAAGGGAGAGGTTATGTTCTTCGAAGAATAATCCGCAGGGCATCACGACATGCAAGAATCCTTAATATGCACGATCCCTCATTGTATACATTAGTTGACTCTGTCACTAACTCTATGGGTGATGTATATCCAGAAATTGTCCGTGAGAAAGAAAGAACTAAAAAGCTTCTGAATATGGAAGAAGAACAATTTATGAGAATTGATGAGATAGGGATGAATCTTACTGCTGAAGAAATCTCAAAATTGAAGGAAAAAAGTGAAAATATTTTTCCTGGAGAAGTGGCTTTTAGGCTTTATGATTCTCGTGGCGTTCATCCTGATTCAATAAAGGACATGGTAATAGACGCAGGTTTAAGATTTGATGAAGAAGGATTCCAGAGAGAGATGGAATTACAGCGGCAAAGATCAAGAAGAACACAGACAGATAGTACGGAGGGGGCAGATATAACTTTACCAATGTTAGAAGGACAAGCAAGTGGACATACGGTTGAAACAGAATTTTTAGGATACGATAACTTAAAGGCAGAGGCAGTTATCACAGCTATAGTAAAGAACGGTCATTTAGCAGACGAGTTAATAGAAGGCGAAGAAGGTAAGGTAATCCTTGACAGGACACCATTTTATGGCGAATCTGGTGGCCAGATAGGCGACACAGGAACTATAGAGTCAAATGGCTCACATATAAAGGTTCTTGATACCAAAAAACCTGTTCTGCATCTTTATGTTCATTACGTAAAGATTGAGAAAGGGAAAATCAAGAAAGGTGAAAAAGTTACCTGTATTGTTGATGGAGAGAGAAGAAGGGCTATCATGAGAAACCATACTGCTACTCACTTACTCCATAGGGCATTGAGTATAGTTCTTGGTGACCATATTAAGCAATCAGGATCAGTTGTCAGTCCTGAAAGACTCAGGTTTGATTTTACCCATTTCAATGCAATGCAGGATGAAGAAATAAACAGGACTGAAGACCTTGTCAACGAAAAGATACTCGAAGACTTACCTGTGAGAACAGATATAATGAAGATCGATGAAGCGATGAAGACAGGTGCGGTCGCATTATTTAATGAGAAATATGGTGAAACGGTAAGGGTTGTGAACGTTGAAGATTTCAGTAAAGAACTCTGCGGTGGTACACACTGTAAGGCAACAGGTGAAATAGGATTGTTTGTGATTCTCTCAGAAGGGAGTGTTGCCTCTGGTATCAGGAGAATTGAAGCACTGACGGGGAAGTATGCCTTTGAGTATCTCAAGCAGAAAAAAATGGAGATAGACGAAATAAAGGTAGTATTAAAAACTGATATACCATTGGAGAAAGTAGAAAAGCTTCTCAATGATATGAAGTCACTTGAAAAAGAAATTCAGAAACTCAAAACAGGTACTACCAGAGATATGATTTCTGAGGCATTGCAAGAGGCGCGCGAACATGATGGAGTAAAAATTGTAAAAATAAGAAAGGACGGACTTAATTTAGAGGAACTCCGTCTCTTTGCTGATAATATTAGAGACCGCATTAAATCAGGTGTTATTGTTGTCTCGTCAGTTATCGATAGCCAGGCATCTATCGTCTGTATGGTCACAAAAGATTTGAAAGGCAGATATCATGCAGGAGAGATCGTAACAAGTATTTCCATAATTGCCGGTGGTAAAGGCGGTGGAAAACCCGAAATGGCACAGGGAGGCACACGAAATATAGAAAAACTGGACGAGGCACTTGAATCAGTATATGATATAATAAAGAAACAAGTGCAAAGTTAAAATCGAAAAAGTGACCAAAGAGGTGCAGCCCCTCTCAATAAGTATCAGGAAACCTGTTCATATCATCTCATCGTAACTGGTTATCAAGACACTGTATCCTTCATTCGCAAGGGTCTTTGCAAAGCGAGATGCCTCATCTTTTGCAGGGAATTTACCAATCCTTACCCTATAGTATCTGCTCCCATCAATCTCTGCCTCTGTGATATACACCTTGCTATATTTGAGTTCAAGGGCCATCTTGAGCCGGGCAGCATTCGAAAGTTCCTTAAAAGAACCAACCTGTAGTGCAAACGGCCCCTTGCTTCCTTGAATATATTTCACTTCTCTCACATACTGAGTATCTCTCCCTGCATATTCAATCCTCACTTTTCCAGTACCTGGACCTATGAGGCCGATCTCTTTTGCTGCACCATAGGACAAATCCAGATCCCTTTCTGATACGAACGGTCCCCTGTCATTTACGATACAGTTTACTGATTTATTGTTTGAAACATTTGTTACTGTTAGCTTTGTTCCGAAAGGATAGTCTCTGTGAGCACAGGTCAAGGCATACATATTAAATATTTCTCCGGAAGATGTTGGCCTGCCATGAAAATCAGGTCCATACCATGATGCAACAGCATGGGTTGCCTTTGGATATGATTCATAGCGCACGGTGGTACAGGAGGCAAGTAAAACAAGCGAGAAACAAAACAAAACTCTAAATCCCAAGTACCAAATGCTCAACAAATTCAAAATTCCAAGTTACAATGTCTCAAATGAGGTACGAGTCGATTCTGACAGGTTTTAATTTGAAATATGTGAGTTTGTTTAGGATTTAGAATTTCGTATTTAGGATTTCTTTTCACAGGATATACCTACTTAGGTCTTCATCTTTGACAATCTCGGTTAGCTTCTCTTTGACATATGTTCTGTCTATTGAAAGTTTCCCGTTCTTCTTTTCAGGTGCTTCGAAGGAAATGTCTTCAAGGAGTTTCTCAAGTACAGTATACAGCCTTCTTGCACCGATATTTTCTGTCTTCTCATTCACAACTGCTGCAATGTCAGCAATCTCATCAATTGCATCCTTTGTAAAATCTATCTCTACGTCTTCTGTAGAAAGCAAAGCAGTATATTGTTTAATCAATGCGTTATAAGGTTCGGTGAGTATTCTTACAAATTCATCTTTACCGAGCGCATCGAGTTCAACCCTTATAGGAAACCTTCCCTGTAGCTCTGGAATCAGGTCAGATGGTTTTGTCATATGAAATGCCCCTGCAGCGATAAAGAGGATATGGTCTGTTTTTACAGGGCCGTGTTTTGTTGCTATGGTAGAGCCTTCAACTATTGGCAAAAGGTCCCTCTGGACACCTTCCCGGGAGACGTCGGGACCGTGTGTATATCCTCTACTCGCTATTTTGTCTATTTCATCAACGAATACAATTCCTGCCTGCTCAACCCTTTCAATTGCCTCTTTTGTCACTTTATCTATATCAATAAGTTTATTTGCCTCTTCCTGCAAAAATATATTTAGTGCTTCAGGAACTTTCGCCTTCTTCTTCTTTGACTTTTCAGGCAAAAAACTGCCGAGCATCTCTTTAAGATTTATCTCAAGCTCTTCAAGACCTACATTTGACACAACACCAAACGGTATTATTTTTTCTTTTACCTCAATATCTACATACCTGTTGTCAAGTTTTCCCTCTCGCAACTGCGTTCTTAGTCTTTCTCTTGTTTCTTTATACCTCTCCTTTTCTTCTTCCTCGGGGCCAATTCCCTTTACCATTCTTGGCTGGGGAAGGAGATGGTCAAGTAATCGCTCTTCAGCAAGCATTTTTGACTTTTCCTGAACTTTTTCTACATGTTCTGACCTCACCATACCTATGGATAACTCCATGAGGTCCCGTATCATTGATTCTACATCGCGACCGACATAACCTACCTCTGTAAACTTTGATGCTTCGACCTTTACAAACGGCGCATGCGCAAGCCTGGAGAGTCTTCTCGCGATCTCTGTCTTCCCCACTCCTGTAGGGCCAATCATAATTATGTTCTTAGGAAGGACTTCGTCTTTTAATTCAGGAGAGAGCTTCTGCCTTCTCCACCTATTTCTTAACGCAATGGAAACAGCCTTTTTTGCTTTATGTTGTCCTATGATGTACTTATCAAGCTCTTCAACTATTTTTCTCGGTGTGAGTTTCTCCATGTCCATCATGAACTCCGATACCACTAAAGCTCCTCTATCGTTATATTTTTATTTGTATAAATACAAATATCAGAGGTAATCTTCATGGATTTCTCCACGATTTCTTTTGCTGAAAGTGAGGTATTTTCATGGAGTGCCCTTGCCGCTGCCTGAGCAAATGGACCTCCAGAACCAATAGCCGCGATTCCTTCCTCAGGCTCGATCACATCCCCTGTGCCAGAGATTATAAAACTATGTTCCATATCTGCTACTATTAAAAGGGCCTCGAGCCTCCTTAAAACTTTATCAGTTCTCCAGTCTTTTGCGAGCTCAACAGCAGCCCTGGTTATATTTCCTCTATAAGATTCGAGCTTACCTTCAAATTTCTCGAACAATGTAAGTGCATCTGCTGTTGCCCCTGAAAAACCAGTGAGGACTTTTTCGCCAAATATCTTCCTTATTTTTTTTGCATTTTGCTTAAGGATAGTATTACCTATGGTAACCTGGCCGTCACCGCCGATTGCTACCATGCCGTTACGCCTGACGCATAATATTGTCGTTCCTTTAATCATGCTCGTTTCATTTGCCATAAACACTATCTCCTATAAAAACTATTTAGTGTGCTGTCCCTAACAATTCTATACATTGTCATTGCGAGGGACTAAGTCCCGAAGCAATCTAAAAACGAGATTCCTCGCTTCGCTCGGAATGACAGTTATAGTAAAGCTATTTGTGAGACAGCACATTAACTAATAAGCCTGCAAGCTGAATATTTTATGATACATCATTATCTTCTTCTTTTGCAAAAGGGTGTGCCTTGTCATAAACATCCATTAAATGTGTAATGTCCAGATGTGTATACTTCTGTGTTGTCGAAAGTGATGAATGGCCCAGAAGTTCCTGTATCACCCTGAGATCCGCACCAGCCTGAAGGAGATGGCTTGCAAATGTATGTCTCATAGTATGAGGTCCTATCTGTCCGGCCACACCCACCATCCTTGCATATTTAACCACTATCCGTCTTACCCCTCTGTCTGATAATCTTGCCCCTGCTCTATTGAGGAACAATGCCTTATTTTTACTTTTCAGCAGAATTTTCTCTACGATATATGATTTGAGTGCATCAATCGCCTTTGAACCAACAGGAACTATTCTCTCTTTCTTCCCTTTTCCCCTAACCTTTACCAATCCTTCCTTAATATTGATGTCATCTATATTGAGCCCTGAGAGCTCGCTTACCCTCAGGCCACTTGAATAAAGGAGTTCAAGAACAGACTTGTCTCTTGCAGGTATCAATCCTATCCCCTCGGGTTTTTCAATAAGAGAAAATATATCATCAATAGAGAGAAATCTTGGGAGAAGTTTTGAAACCTTTGGGTTAGAAACAAATTTCGCAGGGTTTGTTTTTTGGTAACCTTCTCTATGGAGAAACTTAAAAAAAGACCTTATGCTCGCAAGCCTTCTTCCCACAGTACTTTTTTTAAGTCCACTTTTAATCTGTTCTGCAATAAACCCTCGCACGTCTATTATGTCTATATCTTCAGGTTTTGTTTTTACATATTGAAAAAATTCTTCAAGGTCTTTCCTGTAAGACCGTAATGTATGGGCTGATGCAGCCCTTTCAAGCTCAAGATGCTTAATAAATTTATCAATATGGTCATTCATCAAAAAAATAAACCTTTCTTAACGAATTAAAATCATCCTTTTACTATTTTACCTTAATAGTGAAACATATATCTGTATTTGCGAGTATCCTTTTGGTATCAACAATCAAATATATTTGAGTACTTTATCGACATTCCAAAAATACACAGAAAACAATATAGCAGCACTTGTATTATGAATTATAAAATGTTATATTTTTAAAAGAGAAAATGTGTGAAAGGGAGGATGTATGAAAAAAGTAATTTCATTGATAGTGATTTTGTCACTCATAGGTTTGACATTTGGTTGTACACAATATCATGCGCAGGGGGCTGGTGCTGGTGCTGCTGTTGGAGGCGTCGCCGGGGCATTACTTGACAGGAAAAACCACTGGCGGGGAGGCGTCATTGGCGCAGCTCTTGGTGCTCTTGCCGGTGCAACATTTGTTGATGTTTCCATGAGGGCAACACGGGAAGCAGCATACTCTGGAAGACCTGTGGAATACAGGACAGAGGACGGACGCGGTGTGTATCGTTCTGAACCATTAGACTACGATGCACGTACAAAATGCAGGAAAGTTCAGGAGAGGGCATGGGAAGACGGTAACCTTGTAAAGGATCAGATAAAAGAAGTTTGTGAAGGTGAGAAATATGAGCGAAGGTACTAGCGTTATCAGGCTTTGATACTCAATTTCTTTATGATAAATTAGAGACGCATTTTGATGCGTCTCTAATTTTTGTAGGGAGGCAAATATGGTAATGATGACAATACTGGTCATCATTGGAATCTTTTTAGTTTTTATCTTTGCAGTCATCGCAATTTATAATAAACTCATTCGATTGAGAAACACGGTGAAATCCTCGTGGTCGGATATTGATGTGCAGCTTAAGAAGAGATATGATCTGGTGCCAAATCTTGTTGAAACTGTTAAGGGATATGCGTCACATGAAAAGCATGTTTTTGAAAAGGTCACTGAGGCAAGGTCAAAGGCGATACATGCATCATCTCCTGCTGATAAAGCAAAGGCTGAGAATATGTTGACAGATACATTAAAGAGTTTGTTCGCTGTTGCAGAGGCATATCCTGAGCTGAAGGCTAATACAAACTTTTTACAACTCCAATCACAGTTAAAGGAACTGGAAGACAATATAGAATATGCGAGAAGGTATTATAATGCTATAGTTCGTGACTATAACATCATGATAGAATCAATTCCGTCAAACATCGTGGCATCCATGTTCAGGTTCGAGAAAGAAGAGTTCTTTGAGCTCGAAGCGCCAGAGGTTGAAAGAAAACCAGTGAAGGTGAGTTTTTCATAGAGAGAAGCATCTTTATTGCCTAATACTGCAAGATTTAAATGGCTAATACCACCAATTCTAACAGTGGGATTAGCCATTTCCTTTTGTCTATAGTATCGGGCTTCTTTTCAGGGTTAAGGCATTACAATTATTCAATAATTTTGCCTGTATCAACATTTACTTTAAATTGAGATGGAGATGTACAGGGGCTGGAGACATCAACTACGTTAGTACCATTGAAATAGATTATGAGCTCTGGGCAGTCTGATGAATAGGCATATATATATCCATCTTTGACAACCTTAGCAACATTACCAAGGGATATAGTGTACCCGGACATGGTATTAAAAAATAAATCCATTGCAGATTGCATATCTACTTTTACATTATTTAAGGTGCCAAATATATCCGGATATTGGATCCCAGCATGGTTTATATTTGTAAATGAACCTGGGCCGTTGATAAAGAAATAATCTGAAATGATTATATCAGTGAATATATCCCCCGCAGTTAGAAACCCTTCGCTACCTGTTATTTTAAAATTCCCCTGAAAATTTGAATTAACTTCGCCGCCATTTATGTATCCACTACCCTCAACTTCAGCTTTCTCAACAAAGAACGAACCAGTATTGAAAAAGTAATCGCAATTAAGAAGCGTCTGTCCGTTATAAAGTCTTGCCTGTCCTGACGCATAAACATAATGAGGCAAACTATTAATCATGAGGTTTGTTGATATAGAAGTCGAGAAATTAGTACAATTGAAATTAGTAATAGCTTCATCAATAATCTCGTTCATATTGTTCATCACGGAGATCACAATACTGTTTGCAGTCAGTACACCAAGCCTGATTTCTTCTTTAACTGCTTCTGAAGTTGGAGTCTCGCCTCCACCGCCTCCTGGAGAACTGCTTCCTCCGCCTCCTCCACCACAAGCTGTAAGGATAAAAATCATTAAAAGTGTAATTAAGAAAAGTGTTTTTTTCATCGCTAAAGCTCCTTTCAATTTTAAATTTTTAGTACTATTTATCCTATAAGACCTCAACTAATATCTCCTGCATCTATGGGAGTAATATTCGCAATCATCCCAGCCTCTCCTATACCCTCTTTTATATCCTCTTGAATATCCTCTGTCATATCCCCTTCCGTAGCCATTATATGGTATATAGTACGAGTCGTAGTCATAGATTGGAGCTGTTTGATAGATAACCCCTGTCTGAACTGGATAAGAATTGTAATAGGAATTATAAACAGGATATGAATTGTAGTAAGTGGGATAGAATATTTCACCAGCTATTGCGTTAAGGACAGGTTTACCAAAAATGGCTATCGCGCCTGCCAGCATTGCAGCAGACTCATTATTCATGGCATATACATCATCGCTTTCGATGATCACTAAACCAATTGCTATGATAAACAGCATACCTATGGATAATAACTTCTTCATCATGTCCTCCTTTCTTCCCAGATAAGTATCCTTGTTTGTAATAAAGCTTTTTACTCTCCAAATATTTAGAAATTTTTTATACATGTTACTCACCTCCCTCCTTCATTTGAACAATCGTTAATTTCTCAGCTTACTTCTATCTTCTATCTTTAGAAGATGAAAAAAAGTTAAGGATTGTTCAGCGAAAAAATGATTATTGCTAATTCTTTACTTGGGAGAGTCTACTGCGACTTACGATATATATAGTAGATTCTGCTGCTCTTTAAGCTACAAATATCTTTAAATGGGATAATCTTTACTGAAGCTCTCTTTGAATTCTTGAATTACCCTTGCAAAGTCTTCTGAAAGTTGGGACGCTTTAGTGAAAAAGGATTCAGCCTCCTCTTTCTTGCCCATTTTAAGGTAAAGTTCTCCAAGTTTGAAATATCCCTCGGGATCATTATCATTTAATTTCAATGCAAACTTATATTGTTCTTCGGCTTCTGAATAAGACTCCGAAATTTCAAGATAATCCCCCAGAGCGTATCTAAATTCAGTATTATTCGGGTTCATTTCTATTCCAAATTCAAGTATAGACCGAGCTTCGTTAAAATCTGAATTATCTGATAAAAAAGAAGCTAAGGTAACATAAGTTTCTAACTTATCAGGAAATCTCTCCAAGATCCCCTGATAAGTACCTCTAAAATTCTCTAATTTGCCCGAATCCTTATAAATAGTGCCTAATTCTTGCAGGGCTCTTATATCAAGAGGATTTTCCCATAAAGTCTTTTCAACCATTTCTTGACCTAATTCTTTGTAACCGTTATAAAAGAGTAATTTTCCTAGTTCAATAAATGTAGCTTCTCCATATGGGCTTTCCTCAATAAATTTCTTGATCCATAATTGAAGGTCTGAAGACAGTATATTTTCTTCCTTTACTGAAAAATTTAGTAGATTTTCATTGAAAGAATTCCGGAGAGCGTTGGGCTTTTGAACTTTCAGAATCGAATTGAACACACACTTAGGACGACCTGATTCTTGAATATGCCTATCGCTAATTATCCATTTAATTAACAAAACTGAAAAGCTAATTAAAAAAATGCAAAATATAACTTTCTTAATGTCCTTCTCCTTCAGATAATGTATCATGACTGATGTTCCTTTCATAAATTTTACTTTAATAGATTTAAGAGAGACAGGAGGGAGAGCACCCCCTCCTGTTAAACAACTCTATGCACTGACTTAAGGACAACTTTTGCAATTTCATCATATTCAATAATTGTTAATTACAGAGCTTGGTTTGTACCACTGAGAAAGTACAGATGAGCTTGTTGAATAGCCCCAATAAACCCAAGTAGAAGTATATCGCCCCTTTCGGGCACCAAAATGCAAATGGGGAGTATATCCACCGTTTTCGCTTGAAGTACCTAAACGTCCAATAATCCAACCTCTATCGATAAGTTTATTTAATTTGACTTTTGTAGCAGCCAGGTATGAATCATATCGAAGATGGCCATATACATGACATATAGGATTTTTCCATGTTTTTGGATCAGTAGATGTCTCCCATTCTCTTGGGCTTTCAATAACAACAACCCAACCATATTTCGTATGGGGAGCAACGTGTCTAACATATCCCCATCGCGCATTCTTAACAATTGTATAAGCTGGTTTTACAACATCTTCGCCTAAATGATATCCCCAACCACTCACCCAAATTCCGAAACCACGAGTGACAGGGCTCCAAGGACTAAGTGGATAAGACCAATAATCTGCTGAAAAAGCATGGGATACAAAAGTAAAAAGTGATGCAAATATCAACAATGAGATAAGTTTCATTTTTGTTCTCATTTTGGTATCTCCTTTTTGAAGCTCTAAAATAGTTAATCATAAGATGACCCAATTCTATGCTTTCTTCCCTTTCTATTATTGGTAAATAAACCTTCATCACCTCCTTACGTTGAATGACTTGTTTTCTTTATAAGATGAGGAAAATTGATGAAGTGTTCAGAGTACGGCAGTGAAATAATTATCTAATGGTCGAAACTATAAGCTATTTTCAAGATAATTTCTCAACACAGGAATATTTGAATGAGGGAAATATTTTTGTAAGGTCTGTAAGTGTCCTTAAATGAAATTGCGTAAATAAAGTATAACCGGATTCAGGTCGCCAAAGAATTTGCGAAAGATTCTTGACACTAACCCATGAAATTTACACTCAGAAAGATTTATAACATGTCAACAGGTCCTTCATCCAATGTGCACGCTTAGAGATTTTTTTAGAGGAGACCAGTGCAAAGGGCACAAACAGAATGCTGTAAAAGAGGGACTTCACGTTGACCTTTCCAACATCATCTATTGGATTTGAAAAACCTACCGCACACGTTCACTATGGAAAGGCATGCCTTCCACGTCTTCTTTCAACTTGCCCTTTATCGAACTTGCCGACTTTTTTAAAATACTCTGCATCAGCTTCGAATAATATCTGATAGAAATTTTCCCCAAATGCCTTACCTGACTTGCTGTCCAATTTTTTAACAGAGATGACTCTGAGTGTCCCATCTTTAGCCATAGACACGCCACTACCCCATAGCCAGCAACATTCCTCAGCAGCCATCTTTAAATCAGACTTGCAATGGTTTATCTATGGTGTTACAACCAAAGGTTAATAAAAGAGTAATAATGCCTACAACACTAACAATTATAATAATACCTTTTTTCAATTTTCTCCTCCGTTGTTATAGTATTATCGCGCAAGCAATTACTTATAATACTACTATATCACCACAAAAAATTTAGTAATGAAGAGCCAATCTGATAATAGTAAGATTGGCTTTCAGTTTTTTTACAAAACAACTCATTTTTGAAGAGGGCTGGGTGTATCTTTTGCTGGCTCCTCTGGCAAAGGAGGAATCTGGTCTGTTTCATAAAACGCAATTATCCGTGTATGCTGATATCTCTGATGCTCCTTCATGCTAATATTCTTAGGGCTATAAAAATCACCCGTACTGTAAACTCTGAAAAACTCATGTGGCACATTCACAAGATATTTGTCAACAATCTCTACAGGGACTTCTGAGCGTTTTATTGCCAGTTTCTGATTAATCTTCTTATCTCCAAAGGCTGAGGCACTACCAATTGAGATAAGTAAAACTTTTCTGCCCTTACTTTCCCTTGATAGGTAATCAACAAAATTAACCAGTCTTTCATATTCAAGAGTACCCTTATTGAGTACACTAGATCCAACAGGGAAGAATAGTGTTATTTCACCTGTTCCATGTCTTTTAGAAAGCTGTTCGAGCATCCTAAGTGCCAACTGAGCTGTTTCAAGGTTTTTCTGAGTTGTCTCTTCTATCTTCTGTGTTGACTTTTTGATTATTTCAAGATCTTCGCGTGATTTCTTGCTAACATCCTTAATCTCTTCGAGTTCCTTCATTGCCATGTTATGAGAGTCAACAAATATTTGAGCAAGAGCGCTTGCCTGTTCTTTTGAAGCACCTCCGAATACAGTTCCATTTGGAAAAATAACAGTCTTCACGCCACTACCAACATCTTTATTGATGCTTGTATCTCTCATCTGAAGCTCTTTTACTTCACCCGCGCAACCCAGAATAAAAATTACTGCAATAGTTCCAAACAGAATCCTAATCATACTTTTCCCTCCTAAATAATAAGAATTTTCACTCTATCTATAAACTTCTACATTGGTGAAACAGGAACTTTTCCCTCTTGCTTTTTCTCTTTAATTTTCTTGACAGGACATTTGATGTCCTCACCCTCTATATAACATTTATGCACCCATCCTTCTATTGATTTTTCACCATTAAAAACTCTTATTTTTATCCAGTCACCTTTGGTATCAAGTCTTTCAGCTTTTGAGCCAGCACTTATCTTTCCCACTGATTTTGCTTTACTATCAGGTTTAGCTCTGGCTACTACGGTTTCTTTGATTACTGCAGAGTCTCTTTCTATTTCTGAGGGTACAATAACTTTTTCGTTAGCAGGAGCCATTATTCTATTTGTTTTAGTCTCTGCTTGAGTTGGGGGTCTGTAACAACCTTTTCCTGTTTGTTTACATATTATTTCCTGTTGCTCTATTGATTTTCTCACCCTTGCAAGGGCATCAAAAAAGACATCATCAGCCTTTATTTCAGTTACCCTTTTAAACAGCTTTTCAGCAAGAAATAAATCGCCCATCATTTCATTTGCGATTCCAATGTTATATATTGCAGCAGGTCTGTTCTGATCGATAGAAAGAACCTTATCCCATTGTGTTATGGCATCTTCCCACTGTCCTCTTATTGCGTACTTATATCCTATCTCATAATAATTCTCGATCTGTTTCTCATTTTCGGGCTTCGATTTAAAACTGATGTCTATTCCTTCAGTATCATCTTTTTTTAGAATTATGCATACATCCTGGTAATGCGGAGCTATTTTTTTAACGAATTGCTGAATCGCCATTAAAGACGCTTTGTTAATCACCCTTTCTGGCACATCTATAGGACCTCTAACCACATTGTCAGTCTGTTTTTTTACTGATTTGAAAATAGAATCCATAAGGAGTCCGGCTAATCCATCCATCCCTTCACATGAATCACCTATGTACTGACCTTCACCTGATGTTCTTGCTAAAATCTTGCCACTGGTGGAGTCTATAAAAGAGGTTGTGAATTGCACAAAAGCAGATTGAACCTCGCAGGGAACGTTTTCAACATATTGTTGTTTTCCCCTGCCTCTTGTTACCTGTCGATAATATACACCTTTATCATGGCGATAGGCAGTGACGGTACCAGTAACAATAGCTTGAGTGCCTGATATTTTTCCAATCCGTGCTGCAGTATTAGGATCAACAAATCCTTTAAGACTAAGCATTTGCTCACCGAGTAATTTCAGCAATTGTGACCTCGTTATTATCTCAAAATAAGGCTTACCGTCAACTTGTGCATTTTGAAGCTCTGTCTCCATCCACTCAGCTATATTCCTTCCGCCCTTACCATCAAAATCAATAACTGCAATCTTCTTATATTTTGCGACGTTAACCTCAGCAGGAACAATTTTTTTGACGTTAATACAATCGCCTCCTGTACCAGGTATTCGAAGCCCACAACCTGATGTAATAAGCAGGAAAATTATTATTAGAAATAGCATCTTTTTCATAGTCTTCCCCTTTCAAATATTTTGCATTCAAATCAATTCACATTAATAAATTACATTGGTGACAATGGTTTTCTTCTTTTCTGCTCTCCGTCATAATATCCTGTGCTACCTCCCCAGCTTGTGATATCTTCATTCTCACCCGTACCACCAGGTATACCATCTTTCCCCAAGCTAAATAAATCGTAATCCCCATGTTTACCAGGGCTGACATAAATATATGGCCTTCCCCATGGATCCATTGGAATCTCTTTTTTAAGGTATGGGCCCTCCCATTTTCGAATCCCGGGATTTCTCATGAGTGCTTGTAACCCTTCACCTGTTGTTGGATATCTCCCAACGTACAATCTGAATTGATCCAGGGCCTGACCTAAAAGCTCTATTTGATTCCTTGCTATTTGTGATTTGTCAAAAGCCGAAGAAGTTTCTATTGTGTATGTTTGATTTGGATTAATAATAATTCTCACCTTAGTCTTATATTTATCAATGAATTTTCTTATTTCTTCCTCTTTAAATTGAGCATTTGCCGTATTTTTAGTTATATAGTTCTTCATTTTCGAAATAGTTAGCTCCTGACGTTTTAACCTCTTATATTCCTCAACAGTAATCCTGTTCAGTTTTAATCTATTTAGAAAAATTTGTTCGTTGAATCGCCCTTCCTTCATAAAAGCTGGTTCTCGTGTTATTGCATTTTGAATTTCTTTATCACTCACGCTGATCCCGGCATCTTCAGCAGCTATGAGAAGCACCTTGTCATTTATCAAGGAGTCAAGAACCTTTTCTTTCAGCTTCATTTTCTTTTCCATCTCCTCATCAAACTTATCTTTGTAAATGTCCCTGTAAAAGCGCATGACATTATCATAGGTCTTCCAGTATTCCTCAGTTGTTATCTTGTATTTCCCAACCTCTGCCACAATGCTATTGTCAATGGCATGTGTATAATTGATACAAATCAGCATCAAGCTAAACAATAAAATAAGAGTTATTCTGTTTGAAAGAACCATTTTCACAGTTTCGTTTTCTTCAGAGATTTTAGGTGTAACTAACTCTTTTTTCTTCATAATTACTTTCCTTAATTATGCTTACATGCATATTGATTTATTGTCACTATATATTACAATTGTAGATAAATACATAAACTACCATTTTTCTGATCTATGGCAAGGTCTTGCATTTTAATTCCAGACTTACCTTCAAATTTTAATTCATAATAATTGGGAACTATTTCAGTCACCTGAAGCAATTTAAGATCATTCCATGGGAACTTGGTACGCATAAATTCGATTTCTTGTTCTCCTATGCCAAAATTTCCCTTTTTTTTAGCTTCCTGAGCTTCACATGTACAATTGATAGCAGTAATGTAATCACTGTTTATAATCGCATTATGGAAATTTCGAATAAATTTTACTTTAACAACATCACCTTTATCTTTATACTTACTTGATTGACATGCAACAAGGGGAAGAATAACCAAAAGAAAAATGATTGCTGTATAAACAGCTTTGATGGGATACCTAAGATTTTTTGTAATTTTCCAGTTAGAACAGGGGCTGTCTCCTGTCACCTTTACCATGATTTGTTCCTCATTGTTTTTTTCATAACATCTACACTCATAATGTATCATACTTAATCAGCAAGTTCTTCAATTTGACTTATTGTTTTTAAATCACAACATTCTTTAGGTTCATATATACTGAATATCTGATCGATAGACAAAAAAGTTATGAACCTATTGCATTCGCCAGCCATCATCAAATAGTTTAAAGACACGCGTGTGCTTTTGAGGCTCTGCTTCGTGCTTTTCTAGTGGAAAAACTGATGTCAATTTGGTTGGTGTTACTTTAGACATGAATTCCACTTCACAGGTATTAGGATCATGCTTAGCAATACCGGTAACTTTATCAAATTCCCTCTTAGCAACTAACACTTCAACACCAGACTGATTTCTCTTAACAATGAATTGCTTTAATTTATCGGTAAAATGTACGTCATACCATAGACCATACAACATCTGTGAAAAAAACTGAACGGAATCTGTTTTTCTTTTGTATTTTATCCAGCCGCCGGCTTGTAATTTATCAAGCAGATCTTCGTATTGTCTGAAAGTATTCGGATCTTTAATTTGACTCTCAAATAATCTAATGCCTGGGCCATATTGACTTTTTATCTGGCGCGTTATTAGCTGTGGTTCGAGGGTTTTAAGCTTTTTTTCCGCTGCACTTCTCGAAAGGTCTTTGCTGCATGATGATAATGTTATAAAGATGAGGGACGAAAGAACCAACAGTGCTATGCTATTCTTTTTCTTCATAAAATTCCCCCCTTTAAAGGAATGTCTAACTTTATTCAAGCTTTTCACCACAATCAATACAAAATTTACTATTCGCCTCGTTTTTTGAACCACATTGCGTACAAAACTTATGAAGTGGTCCTGTACCACTACCAATCTGTGTTTTTGGCTTATCATATTTATCAGCTTTAACATCCATTGGACTTGAGGAGTTTCCACAATGTGGACAAATTTTTTGTACTCTAAACTTTTTGTTCTTGCAAACATCACAAATAACAAGTTCGCCTTTTGGTCTGCTGAACAAATAAATAATAAGGCCAATTACACCGGTGAATAATATCAGAAAAATCCAGCCAACTGGACTTCCCATTCCCCTATTCTTCGCATCTTTGGCAACCCACACCAAGAGGGCAATGTTCAGTATAAAAATGGCTATAATTATGAATATAAAAGAACCACATGCAATTCCACATGCCCGGAAAGGTTGATCGTCCCTGTAGCCTGTCTGAGGCGAGGGCGCCATAACCGTTACCTCTGTAGTTTCATTGACTAAACCTGATATCAGCGAAATCGACTCCTTAGAACTCCAATTAAATGGCCCGATTACTTTCTTCCTCACAAATCCTTTTTTGTCTATAATATAAGTCTCTGGCACGCCTGTCACGCCATAGGAAATCGCTGTCTTATTATTGCTATCTAAGAAAAAAGGATAATCATAATTATGTTGATTCCTGTATTCAAGAGCTTTCTGATAATCATCTCTATAGATAATGCTAACAATCTGAAGTAGCGTGTCATTTCTGAAACGATTGTAAAGACCTTGAATGAAAGGCATCTCCTCTTGGCATGACTGGCACCATGTAGCCCAGAAATTGACGAATATAACTTTACCCTTAAAATCGATCAGGCGGTAAATTTCCTTGCTGGAACCACTGAGCACTTCTAAGGAGGGTGCTTTTTCTCTGGTGTTGCTTGCGAACCCGAATTGACACTGCGACATGAAAATAATAAGACTGACCAAACACAGAAAATATTTTTTCATGTTTCCTCCTCTTATAAATAAGTGGCAGTCATGGAGAATCGGCACCATGTTCAGATGATAAAGGTGAACACTTCAATAAGCGATTAATTGACATCGCTGATCCTTTGAGAGATCCGTATTCCCGTAAAGCTGTTATTGTATAAGATGAACAGCTTGGTTTGAACTTACAGACTACAATACCACTAAGCCGAGGTGATACATATGTACGATATTGTTCAATAGAAAAAATTAAAAAATTGGCGCTAAACTGATGTTCTGGTTTACGCGATAAATCCACACATAATAGGAAGAATATAAGTGATAACGTAATAATTAATGTACGATTAATTACTATCAATTTTGATCCCACAATTTGTACAGAAAGAGGCATTTATAGGATTTTCATTCCCACATTGCGTACAAAAAATACTTTTTCTAATAGATACCATTTGAGGTGCTCTTCGTTTTATTGATATTTTAATAATAAATGCTATCCCTAAGAGAACCAAAAGCCCTACGATGCCAAATATGATGAAAATGTAAGTCCTTAGAGCAGAAGACTCTACATACATTTCAGCGCCCCTCTGAAGACCCATAAAATTCCATTTGACTTCATTAGATGAGATTTTCGTTCCATTAGTTGTATCTATAGTTCCTGGAACTTTAAGTATGAATTCATAGGGGAAGGGATCGCTTCTGCTTATCTTTTGTTTTATATTGATATAATAAGACTCTTTAAAAAGGCCCTTTTCAGTTGAAGAAAAAGTATATTTTACGTCACTATCCTCTAATGCCCCAATATTATTGAACTCTGTTTTAAGAACTAACAAATATTTACCATCTTTTTCTTTTTCCTCGGCAATTTTCCATCCTTTTGGGATATCTTTTTTTATTTCCTGAACTAACATAGGTGCAAACTCTTTCTGTATTAAAAATTCAATAGATGCATTCCCTGAGCCATCTCTATTGATTGTCATTTTATGTTTTACTTCAATGCAGGATGAGACTAAAAACGTTATTAGGCAAAAAATAATTAAAAATGATTTTCTGCTGAATTTTATCAAGTATCTTTTAATAATATTCACAATTGTATTACCCTCTCTCTTACTTTCTATTTACGGGAGTAACTTTTTAGAACTTTTTCAGATTCTTTTTCATCTGGAAATTTTACAACATTTTTTATAGTTCCTAATCCTTTACTTATCCATTCTATTCCTTTTCCTTTGGTGATACCGTTTTCTTCAACTATATATTCTATCTTCCAACAATTAAAACTTCCTGCTGGTACCCATATTTTTTCTTTACCTAATACAGTAAATTTACTTTTAATTCTTTGTATTTTTTCGTTTCTTTGAACAGTAGTTCTTCTTACAAAATTTTCTTCCCAGCTAATCCCTTCTTTCATTGGAAAACGCCATTCAGTATATGGAGGATCATATACTATGTTCTTGTTTTCCTCTGTGTAAGTACTTCCTACATGTTTTATAAAAGACTCTGAAACTTCATAATAAGAAGTATGTTCTTTTGATTTCTCTCCAACTATAACAGCCTTATTGAAAATCGGGATTGTCTTTTTGCCCTGAAAAGACGTCGCTTTACCAACCGTTGCATAAACTGTAGGCTTCTTACCTGTTGTATATTCAAAAATTTTAGTTGTTCCCTCAGGTGGGAAGTAGTCTTCTGCTGTTTCACCAAAAATAAAGCTATAGCTTGTACCAACAACAAATATTGTAGAAAAAGATAGTATTGAAATGACTATAATAAATATATTTAATAACCTTCTGTTAATCATAATATATCCTCCTCTGTAAAGAAGCCGGTTATTCCGAAAATCTATGACCAACATCAGATAATATCAGGTATAAAACTATAGCAATAGAGGCAAGCATGGTCACAATCGCTATAAAAATGCCACCAGTATTGGTTATGAACAAAGTAATCAGAGATTCAATAAATCCGATTGCAGCTACAATTATTGTGAGAAGTCTACCCCAAGAAGTAAAATTCCAAAGCCCGTAAGCTGAAGCAATACAGAGCAAACTAAAGAAAAAGTATATCTCAGTGATTAAGGCAATCTTAAAAAGAGATAATCCAGTCTCACTGACAAAACTTGTAAAATCCATAGCTGCTTCTATTTTTTTCGGAACAGCGATTATCGTGAATTCAATAATAAATGAAATAGCTACCAATAGTATTCCAGTAATTGCTAAATACGTAGCTATTAATACAATTGGCAAAGGCCTCTTAATAGTAGTAATCGGCATAACTGCCGCTGCGGCTCTCGCTCCAACTGGTTGTACTATTTTTACTCCTTTTAACTCTTTTCCACACCCTTCACAAAACCTTGCTCCTTCTTCATTCTTTGCACCACATTCTGGACAAAACATAGTCACCTCCAATAAATAAACTTATACATCTATTTGATGCCAAAATCTATATTTCCGTTCATCTATTTTCATACCTTACTGTTTTGCTCCGCATTTTCCACAGAATTTTGCTGTTTCTTTGATTTCTGCACCACAGGTTGAACAACGCTTCATTACCTCTTGAGGCGCCGACGGCTGCATAGTAACTGCTTTCACATCCCCTCCACAAGACGCACAAAATTTCTGGTTGGCGGTAATACCTGCTCCACACTCACATCGCGCGACAATACCTATATCTTCAGATGCTGACATCGCCTGAACCTTTTTTATTTCTTCCTCAACATTCACTATCTGACGATCAACTTCGTTTATATGAAGATAAAGCTCTTTAAGCCTCTGCTCATTGTATTCATCTTTGCGGAGCATATCATACGCTAACCTTCCCAATGCGTTAATCTTTTCCTCTTTCTCTTTTCCAAGGTGCCTGAGTTGATTTCTTAATTGCGCAAGTTCAATTGCTTCTTTCGACTTTGAGCTTATTTTGCTGATTCCCTCGTCAACTTTACCTTTAACCTTATCTAAAAAATCGCTCATTCCAAGTCCCTCCTGAAGTTATTTCAAAGCAGTGATTTTCCACTGTCCCGACTCTTTTTGCAAGACTACATTATTTGTAATGTTAAATGTCTGTGTCTCTCCTGTTTTTGCAGAACGAGCGTTAATCTGCCAATCAACGGTGACCTCTGCAGTGTTTTGATTAACAATGAGATCTCTTACAGTAAAAGAAAGGTCAGCAAAATCATAATCTTGCCAGTTTTTAACTGTTTGGTTCTTTTTGTCCTCATGAGTTGGGTAAGACGGTGAATAGCAAGACATAAAAAGATTTATATCTTCAGATAAATTCGCCTTCTTAATGGTTTCAAAAACCTTTCTAATTTCTTCTTCAGGCAAAGCTTGTGGAGTTCCTTTGTCTGGAAATGTAATTTCATCTTTATCTTTTTTATTAAAATATTTATATCCAAAATAGCCGCTAACCCCTAAAACAGCAAGGATAACAATCCCAGCAGCTACTTTCATGTAGAGAGATGCACCAGCTCCTTCAAGCTTTCCGGTAGTAGATGGAAGTAATAGTTGCATTATTTTCTTTCTCTTTTTTATCTTGCTGTCGAGTCTCTTTGATGCCTGTTTTGGCTCTTTTTTAAACCTGTTAAAATCGCTGGATGTAAGTCCTTTTGCTTTTCGTATAGTCTTTAGTTCAGAAAGGCGGTTTTTAAACGGGAGAACTTCTTTTTCGAGTCCATCTATCTCAACAGTGACTTTTTTCTGAAGTTCATTCAAAAAATCATTAATTCCGCTTATCTCCTTTTCTATTTCCTCAAGCTTCATCTGATAAGGTCTCATGGTGATAGCCAGTGCATCTTCTGAAATAAGACCTTTTTGCTTTTCCAGATTACCTATGAGGGTCATCATTTTTTGACCATTCTTCAGGAGCTTCTTCTTTTTCCGGAGTATTGATTTAACCTTTGAACTTGAGGGGATGTCAGATACAGTCTCAAATGAAGGTTTTGGAGGGGTTGGAGTAAATTTAAAAGCAGTGGTTGCATTTTTTACAGATTCTGTTTGAGAATCTTTTTTTGGTGTATTGGAAAGCACAACTCCACAGGTTTTACAAAACTTTTTATCAGAGGTATATTCTATGCCACATGAAGGACAGTATTTTTTCTTTTCATCTATGATTTTTGTCTCATGAACAAATGCTACTTCAGGTTTTTCATGACTTTCGGTTGAAACCGAATCAGCTTCTTCTTTTACAACAAGCTTCCCTCCACATTCCTTACAAAACTTTTTCCCTTCTTCATATGTCAAATTGCATTTGGGACAATAAAGCATCTTTTCCTCCTTTACAGGACTGACGGTTTCCCTTTTTGTCTGTTATCAGGACTTTTCATTGTTTCTATAAACCTCTTAGACAGCCTTTGAATTGTAGTCTTGAGCGGTCCATCCACAGACGGGGTATTTGAACCCATGTCATAACCAGGGACAGTTGCACTTTTTGCATCAACTGAAGCCTCATCTGAATCTGAAAAAAGTATTGCACCTGTCTGGACATTAACTGCTCTGATATTGACATTGGCAAATGCGCTATATCTTGTAATTGTGGAATCACCGACTCTTATTTTTTTAGTCCCAACTCCCAGTTTATCAATAGTACCGAGGACAACTATATCAGCACCAAGCATTTTCCCTATTTTGACTGCTGTCTGAGGATCTACATTACCTGAACTTTGAAAGTCCTGTTCTTGTAACAATGCATCAAGCCTTTTTCTTTCAACAACAGTGAAGACTCCACTCTTTGTGAGCTCATTCATCATTAAATCAGCAGCTTTTTGTGAGTATTTTTTACCACCATAAGAAGAGTGATTTTCAAAGTTCATCACTGCTATTCTTAGATTCTGCTGTGCTGATACAAAAGACAATGAACAGAAAAGAACGATAAAAAATAAAAAAGTTCTAAATAACCACATATCTCCCCCTTACCTGTATTCAGCTTTTATTCGTGTTGCCTCAAGTTTTTTTATCTTCAGCTTTATCCCACTATCTTCCATAGCAGAGGCAAATTCCATGGCATTCCCCTTAAAGGAGACATCTATGGTAGCGATACCTCCTTCAAAATTTAATACCTCAACATCATCAACTCCTTGAACGGAAGTTAATTTCTTTTTCAGGGTATTCAATGCTGAGAATCCCTTTATGCCTTCCACTATCATTTCTATTCCAGCCCCTGAAACCGATAGAGACGCTGTTTCAAACATCTTTACGAAGTAATCTGCAACCTGTCTACCTGCATCAGCAAGCGCTCCTTTACCTGCTATGTTTTCACTTATATCAGCAGCAGATCCATGTGCTCCGTATGTAGCAATTATCTGCCCTGTATCTGTCCTTATTGCCTTTGCCTCAACCCTTGCGCGGCAAGAGATGAGATCGCCGCCTGGCATTCCCCGCATTGAAGGCACTCTTGTTACCCCGGCAAATTCACTGAACGCCTGCCCAACTATCAGTATTTCTGCATCATACTTTCTTGCAATCTTAAGCGCGCCTTCGTCATCTCCCTTCCATGCCTTGTCAAATACATCGTTGTACCTGACTTTTTTAACCTGTTGCTGGTCAACAAGCTTATATCCAGCTTCAATGAGAGTACGTACTATTTCCGTTTCTCCGGCAGGGTCAGGGACTTTAGGCATCCGTAAATGAACTTCAGGAATAACTA
Organism: Nitrospira sp.; assembly: GCA_016873595.1. Classification (GTDB taxonomy): domain Bacteria; phylum Nitrospirota; class Thermodesulfovibrionia; order Thermodesulfovibrionales; family SM23-35; genus VGWZ01. Next base: position 5,050 of record VGWZ01000001.1, on the reverse strand, counting down.
CCATTATTCTTTCTTTCCTCACACCTGCTTCTAAAGACTGTTTATAAATCGGGACGACATTAAGACATATAAACCCAAAGATAAAAATTAAAATAAATTCCTTAACCATGCCCTTTTCTCCTTGTTCATTATTCTATGAATTAATATCATTTTTGCTGAAACCCTTCACTTATAAGCGTTGCCTTTATCTGCATTCCGTCTGAAACCCTTACATTCTTTTCCCATGTTGAATAGCCGGACTTGGACAGTTTTATTTTATGCACTCCTTCTGATAATGTTGCTTCATATGGAGTATTCCCAACAAATGCTCCATTAATCTCTATATCAGCACCCTCAGGAGTAGACATAATGTAAATTTTTTGATTGCCTCTGGTCAGGGATTTCCGTTGAGACCGTCCGGAAAAACTATCCATGAGTTTATCAACGCTTTTTGAAAGTGCATTCTTAAGCAGCTTTTTATATATTTCCTCTCCTTGATCTGTAGACAGATTCTGTGTCTGACGCACTGTTGTTGAATCTGACGTCATTTCTCCATAGATTATCTCTCCCCTTTCTGCATCAATGATCCTTATCTCGATTGCAACCGTGTAATTAATGTTCTTTGTAGTTACTCCATAACCTGAAAAGGTTTTTACATCTGTACCCATTTCCATTATGGAACCGGTTGCAATATATTGAGCTCCGAGAAGCTTTCCCATCTTTACCGCTTTTTTTGGATCTACCAATTCTGTCTTGTTGAAGCGTAGTTCCCTTATTACTGAATCAACCTTATTTCTCTCCAAAACCCGGAATTTACCCGTATTAGCCAGAAGTACAGAGAATATATCACTGGCTACTCGTTCAATCTGAGAGGGACTGCTATAGCCTGCATTATTGGTAAAATCTACGACCGCAATGGTGTTTTTAGTTGAAGCATCCGAATAATAGGGGCAAAGAGAAGTCATGAATAAAATGAGGGATACTACTTTTAAAATCCTTCTCATAAACCCTCCAGTTTTTTAACCTCAATATTTTTAAATCCGGGGGGTATTCTCCAGCGTGACTCAATTATTACACCGATTTTGCCCTTTGTAAAGAGGTTATTTTCTATCTCTGCCAATTTAATTCCGTTCAGGTAAGCTTGATAAGAACCTTTAGCGCCTATAAGCTTTAGTCTACTTTTCGCTGGAACATCTGATAATGCTTTTCCTATTATCTCCCCCCTTACTCCATTTCTTTCAATGACCCAACCAGCTTCACCATCTCTGAAATAGAGAATCAATGCATCCCCTTTGACATTTGAACTTATTATCACGCCAAAAGCAGCATCTGGCCATGCCTCTTCGCCTTTATATATATTCATCGTGAGTTGAAAATTACTAAACTCCTTCTGATCAAAATATGAAACAGCAGTTCCATCCCAGAATTCAGTAATTAATGTATATTTGCCATCTTTGTATCCCCAGGAACCAGAGACGGGATACCATTTTGTTTCCAGCCTATTTGAAATGAAATCGCTAAAAGAATGGATTATAGTCGGGGCAAAGATATAAATACCTAAACCAAGCAATATGATTAATGCTAAACTTATTATAATCGGTTTGAAGATAGAGGATTTAGTTTTATATACCAAAGATTCATAATTTAATGAGCTGACATCACTCTGGGGAGTAGTTACTGTTTTAAACTCCAAGTCATCATTATGAATTATTTTTTCTTCAACCTTCTCCTTGTCCCTATTAGATTTTATTCTCAATGTTGGATCACCGTATAATACATAAGAAGCCCAGAGGAGATTGTCCCAGCCTTTTTCTCTGATAATATTTTCCTTTGCAATATGCAATGCCTCTCCGAGGCTTGATCCCGCCATAAAAGCTTTGTAGAAATCTGAAGAGAAGCTCACACTATCTTCATCATGAACTATCCAGAAAGGTCCTATAAAATTCTGCACTCCTGATAAGAGAAATCCTCCACCTACACCAAAAGATTGCTCATCATACACATACCCCATCAGATGATTTTTAGCAGCAGTTGCCTGGCATGAATTAGAAAACACCATAAAGGGAGGTAAATCCATGCGAATTATTTCAGAAGGAGTTAAAATACTGTTTTTTAAAACCCACCCACTATTTTCTGGATGCCTGACGTCAAAGAAGGAATGGCCTATGAAGTGAACAATATCCTTTCCGTTTAACTCAGAAATAAGATTCATTTTAGTTGCCTGCTGTCCTCCGATAAGCTCAACGTCAATATTAGTTGATTTATCAAGGATGGAACAAAGTGACTCTGCTTCTTCTTGAGCATATTTGAGCGTTTCGGAAGGATCAACAATTATCAACATCTTTACCTTTGAATCCTGATTAATATGCGGCCTCTGTCCTTTTTTCTGAAAAGTTTGCGCAGTCAGTATCTGCCTGCCTGTTCTAAATTTCGTTGTTAAGAAATCGTTTCCGTCAAAACACAATTCCCATGGTATGTGGATAAGATGTTCGTCAAGTTTTAGAAAGAGAGCGGTGGATTTCGAATTTCTCAGATTAGTCTTTACTTCATCAGGGAGTAATTGCGAAAAGATAACAGATCCAACTTTTTTTAGCTCTTCCAAAACCAATGTGTCGCCTTGTTTGACAGAGCTGTCAAAGTAACGTCTGTTAGCCAGCAAGGTAATACGTTGAACATCCCTGCATATATCCTGAATAAAACTGTCTTCTATGGTTATCTCCCTTTTAGGGAAAAGGGTGTTTTGTTCAAACATGTCTACTATATGAATATTCCCCTGGCGAAAAATGGTTAAGTATTTTGGGTCGCTATTCATTATTTTTCCTCTTGTTATTTTCTTCCGGTAATATTTTAAAGGACATCTCGATGTCTTCACCCGGTATGGAGATTCGATAATAACCGTAATTTATATCAGGAAATATGACGTTTCCCTCTTTAGAGGTTACCTTTGAGGACAATAGCCTATCTTTCTTATAAAGAGTAATCCTCTCTTTGCTGAGAGGTAAATTTTCTTTTAGAAATAAGACTCTTAGAGAGGCGGCTGGTCCCTCGGTATTATAAAACTGAATCCTAATATCTATATCATTAATCTTCTGGTTAATATTAAGGACATCCCCTGATAGTTCTTTCCCACGATAAATTAAGGCGGGTGACTGACTACCAAATACTTTGAGTTCTGTACCTTCTGGAAGAAAAGCGGTTTTAATTAAAGATATAGCTTTTTCAGAGAGGGAGATAACAAATTCAGATAAATATTTTACTTTCTTTGAAGTTCGATTTGTTGAAATTACTTTTTCTCTAAGCTTTTCAGGGAGAGGAATGGCTTCTCCTTCGGACATTCTCAATAATATCTCATTTAGAGAAATGGCTTCTCTTAAACATTTATCACAAGACATGAGATGTTCCTCAACAACAGTCATATCTTTTGGAGACAGTGTATTATCTAAATATGCTGCTATGATTTCATTGTTAAGACATGCTTCTTCGTTACTTTTCATTTTCAGCTTCCTGATACATTTTCAAGAAAAGGTCTTTTGCTTTATTGAGGTTAGCAGCAATAGTTCCAAGAGATACCCCTAAAATACCAGCTATATCTCTGTATGAAACTGTTGCTTGACCACCAAGTTTTTTTGATATGTATCTTTTTCTTTGTAATAACCTCTTTTTTATCTTTCCTTCGATTCTCTGTATCATTTCCTTATTTTCTCTATTTGATGACTCTGTAATGCCGCTAATTTCGTTTTGGTGAAAAAATATTTTAGAGCTAACTTTATAAAGATTTTCTTCATTAAGTGCATATTTTTCGCTTTTCTGTATGAGAGACTGTTCAAGTTGAGCCAGAGAATATAAAACATCCCTGAAGCTTCTTTTTGATATCTTTGCTATTGTTCTTATATCTTCAGGTTCAAAGTCCATCTCTGCAAACAACAGTAACTTGAGATATATACGTTCATTCTGCGGAATCTTTCCGAGTGTCGTCTCGAATTTTTCCATAGATTGAATAGTTAATAAAGTTTCTTCCGGGGATGATTCATCTGATTTGACAAAGACACCCTTTTCTGTCTCATCATCATGATCTATCGGATCATTTAATGAAGCTGTAAAATTTTTAGTGAAATCGAGAGTTCTAAACCATTCTGTAAAAAGGTCTCTCAATACTAAGTACTGATAAGTTCTCAGGTTACACCTTCCTTCAAATGTCTTCAATCTCTTAAAAATTCTGCCTTTGTCAAAACAGTAACAGTAAAACTCAGCAGCCATTTCTTTTTCAAGTCTATGTACCTTCATGGGAAAATTATAAATATCCTCTCCAAAAGTATTCTGAAATTCTTCCAGTGCATATTCTTTACCATCCAAACACTGATGTAAAAGTTCTTTAAATTGTTCTTCTATATAAATCATTAGATGAGTAAGTTTGTAGAGTTGTTCAATAAAAACATGTGGCGTAAGTGATAAATTATGTAGGCAATACTAATGTTATATTTTAATAACATTTTTGGAATCAATGTATAGCATAATGCCTAAAAATATTCAATTATTTTTTGATAAAATAATTGATAATAAAGTATTTGATTTATAAATATAAATTATTATAATTATTGAATATAGATATTTTTCTTAGTGTCTTTTTGATCATATCTTTAGTATTCTTATTGTTTTTCAATGATTTTTTAAGATTTATCTGCTAAACTTCAAAATGGAAGTTATATGTATAAGCTCTGGTACAAGGATTTCAACGTGATCATAATCACATTCTTTATATTGACTTTCTTTGCCTTACCTGTCTTTGCACAGGATTTTACCATCACTCAATTCCATTCTGACATAACCATTAATGAAGATTCGTCTTTTACTGTTAATGAAGCCATACATGTTGATTTTCATCGTCAAAGACACGGGATTTACAGAGAGATTCCCTTCAGATATAGAGATGACCTTGGCAAAACTATAAAGACTCCAATAGAGGTATTATCTGTTACTGACGAATCAGGTAAAAAATGGAAGCATAAAATTACCAGACCTGGAAATGTAGTCAATATAAGGATTGGTGATGCAGAAAAATATGTTACTGGTA